>JAEUMM010000387.1 GCA_016792645.1 Alphaproteobacteria bacterium
GATGGATTCCATGATGTGTTTTCGCGATAGGCCGCGTGCGTTCGGGTCTTTGCCCATGGGCGAGCAGACCTTTGTCGCGATGACGACTTGGTCGCGGCGCGCCATGTCCTTGAGCGCGCGGCCGGTGATTTCTTCGCTGACACCCAGCGAGTAGACGTCGGCGGTGTCGAAGAAGTTGATTCCCATGTCGAGGGCCTGCTTGAAGAACGGGCGCGCGGCCTGCTCGTCCAGGATCCAGTCGCGCCAAGTCTTGCTGCCGTAGGTCATGCAGCCGAGGCAGAGGCGCGACACTTTCAATCCGGTCTTTCCGAGGCGGACATAGTCCATGGCAATTCTCCCGAGGTCGAATTAGCTTGCGCCCGCATTCTATCACGGTGTTTCGAGAACGGGCGATGCTGGCGGTTCGCGAGTATGACGACGGCGAAGTGTTTTGGCAGGAGGTCGCGGAACCGTTGAGTTCGCGCGGCGTGCCGACGAACGCATTTGTCGGCTATGCCTTCGCCACTCGCGCGGAAAGGCCGCCAGCGATCATGCGCCTGGGCGTGTTCGACGGCGCGCGCGTTGTGGTTGGCGCGCTGCAGACGCCGCCGTTCCGGCTTAGCTTGGCCGATGACGGTGCGGGCGCGCAGGCGACGCTGGCGTTGGCCGACCATCTGGCCGGGCGCGGCGCCGGTCTGTCCGGCGTGATGGGCGACGAGCGGCTGGTCGACGACTTCGTCGACGCTTGGTGCGCGCGGACGGGTCTGCGCATCAATGACCCCGGCGCGCATGGACGGCGGCAGAACCTCTATCAGGTCACGCGCGTCGTGCAGCCGTCGGGCGGCGCCGGCCACATGCGTCCGGCGCGGGCCGGCGAACGTGACCTGCTTGTTCAGTGGGAGCAAGGCTTCGCAGCCGATGCGAGCTTGCCGCCGCTCGAAAGTGATCCGGCGTTTGTCGCGCGGCTTGTCGATGCGGGGCTTGCCGAAGACGGGTTCTATTTGTGGGAGGTCGACGGGCACCCGCGTGCGACGGCGCGGTTGCGGCGGATCGCGCATTTCGGGGCGCGGGTATCGGGCGTCTATACGCCGCCAGCCGAGCGCGGACGCGGGTATGCGGCGGCGCTGACCGCGGCGTTGTCGCAAGCGGTGCTCGATCGCGGCCAGTTTTGCTGTCTGTTTGCGGACGCCGCGAATCCTCTAACCAACCGGATCTATCAGCGCATCGGGTATGTGAGGGTTGCGGGGTTCGCGGACATCCTGTTCTCTGATGGGGACAGGTGAGAAGCGGCATGGCGCGCGAGTTTTTGAATTCCAGATTGATTGGCAAAGCGGGTGGGCGGTTGGAGTTGGCGACGCCGGCGTTGGTGCTCGACCGGGCGGCGTTTCAGCGCAACGTCGCGGCGATGCAGGCGCATTGCGCGCGCGTGGGGCTGAAGCTTCGGCCGCATGCGAAGACGCACAAGAGCGTTTCGATTGCGCGGGCGCAGATCGAGGCAGGCGCAGTCGGCGTGTGCTGCGCGAAGCTGGGCGAAGCCGAGGCGCTAACCGAGGGCGGGATCGACGGGATACTGGTCACGTCACCCGTGGTGACGGCGCGGGCGTTTGAGCGTGTTGCGCGGTTGAATGAGCAACTTCTCGACTTCATGATCGTCGCCGATAGCGCCGTGTGCGTCGACGGTTATGCGCAGGCGGGTGCGGCGAGCGGCAAGCGGCTGAAGGTATTGGTCGACGTCGACGTCGGGTTGCACCGTACGGGAATTTTGCCGGGTGAACCTGCGCTCGATCTCGCGAAGCGGATAGCGGCTTCGCCGCATTTGCAGTTTGTCGGGCTGCAGGCCTATGCAGGACAGTTGCAGCACGTTGCCGCGTTCGAAGAACGACGGACGCAGTCGCTGGCGGCGTTGAAGACTCTGGGCGAGACGCGCGATTTGATCGTGAAGAACGGCATCTCCTGCCCCATCGTTTCCGGCGGCGGGACCGGCACGTTCAATATCGACGGCGAAGCGCACGTGTTCACCGAACTTCAGGCCGGTTCCTACATCTTCATGGACAAGCAGTATGGCGAGGTTCGAATCGCGAATGCCGCGCCACTACCGTTCGAGACGTCGCTGTTCGTGCAGACAACGGTGATCAGCGCGAATATGCCAGGGCTTGTGACGACGGACGCAGGGTTCAAAGCGTTTGCAACAGACGCTGGCGCTCCTGTCATTCATGCCGGGGCGCCTGACGGTGCTCAATATTTTTTCTTCGGTGACGAGCAGGGCGGCGTGATGGTCGGTTCCGCTCGTGTGGAACCGGGGGTTGCGATTTTGTGCACGGCACCTCACTGCGACCCTACGGTCAATCTTCACGACGCGTATCATGTTGTCGACGGCGATACAGTCGTCGCCATCTGGCCGATCGAAGCACGCGGTCGTTCCGCCTAGAGAAGCGTCGCGTCTGAAGAGCCTGTTCATTCGCGGTTCACCTCACCATTTCCAAGATCGTGTGTGGGACTTTGGGGGAATTTTGCGAGGAGGCTCTTATGAAAGCACTGGGTACGATTGCTTTCGGCGCTCTGGTCATGCTGGCCGCGAATTTCGCTTCGGCAGCACCGGCTAAGGCCGACAGTTTTGGCGTGTATATCGGCAATGGCGGCTTCGGCATCCAGGTCAACGACTATGACCGCCGGTACTATGGTCACCGGCGTTGCTGGGATCGGTATTACGGCCGCTATGTGCCGTGCCGCTACTATCGCGGCGGGCATCCCGGATATTACGACGGCTATTACAATGGCGGACCTCGCTGGGGTCACCGCGGCCACCGCAATGACGGCTGGAATAGCGGCTGGCGTGGACGCAATCACGGCTGGAACGGCGGTCATCGCGGCCGGCATGACGGATGGCGCGGCGGTCGCGGCGGACGTCACGATGGTTGGCGCGGCGGCGGGCGTCGCGGACATGACGGCGATCGCGGACGTCGCGGAAATCGCGGCCATCACTAACGGCGAGCGAGCAGACTAAGAAGGGCCGGCGCCCCAGCCGGCCCTTTTTTATGGCGACTTTAGGTAGCTGCTTAGGCCAACGATCTCGTTGTAGGCCGAGAACGTGACGCGCTCCACCGTGGGGTCGATCGTGCCAGTGCGCAGGATGCCGGCATAGACGCGCTGCGCGGTGCGGGCGGCTGCGAGCAGACTTGAAATCGGAAACAGGATAATGCGGAAGCCGAGCGCGCCGAGGTCGGTGACGCTGAGCATCGGCGTCTTGCCGTCTTCGACCATGTTGGCGACGAGCGGCACGCCCTTGAAGCGGTCGGCAATGGTGCGCAGTTCGCTTTCGCTTTGCGGTGCTTCGACGAAGATGATGTCGGCGCCGGCGTTCAAGTAGGCGTCGGCGCGGCGGAGGGCTTCGTCCAACCCCGATATGCTGCGCGCGTCGGTGCGGGCGATGATTTGGAAATCGGCTGTCGCGCGCGCGGCAGCGGCGGCGCGGATTTTCATCGCGCCCTCTTCCAGCGTCACGACCTCTTTGCCTTCCATGTGGCCGCAGCGTTTGGGGAGGACTTGGTCTTCGAGTTGGATGCAGGCGGCGCCTGCTTGTTCGTAAGCGCGCACCAGACGTTCGACGTTGGCCGTGCCGCCGTGGCCGTTATCGCCGTCGGCGATCAGCGGCACGGGCGACGCGGCAGCGGCGAGCGCGCGGACGCGGTCGGTCATTTCGGTGGCGCTGACGATGCCGATGTCGGGGACGCCGAGATAGGAACCGGCGACGCCGAAGCCGGTCATGTAGACGGCCTCTGCGCCGACTTGCGCGGCTATGCGCGCGGTCAGCGCGTCGTACGCACCGGGGGCGACGAGCGGCCCGTTCGCGAGGCGCGCTTTCAGTTTTGCGCCTGGCGTCACTCGTCGTCCTTCGTGACGTCGGGGACGTTCTCTTCGGCCGGGATGGCGTAGGCACCGTTCAGCCAGCGGCCGAGGTCGAGGTCGGCGCAGTGTTTGGAGCAGAACGGACGGAAGCGATCTTCCGCCGGTTTCTTCTTGCACATGGGGCAGTGGCGCGTGGCGTTCGTCATTGGTCGACGCCTACATCGAACTGCGCGCGCGCGAACGTGGGGCGCGCTTCGAGGCG
The DNA here is from genome assembly GCA_016792645.1 of Alphaproteobacteria bacterium. Classification (GTDB taxonomy): domain Bacteria; phylum Pseudomonadota; class Alphaproteobacteria; order Micropepsales; family Micropepsaceae; genus SZUA-430. The sequence goes on from JAEUMM010000387.1 coordinate 4,088, forward strand.
TAGTCCCGCCGGCACGCGGCTGCGCAGAGCGGCGGCCATATCGTCGCCTTGCGCTTCGATCCAGCGGGTGACTTCGGGCGCGGCGTAGGCGACGAGTTTTGCGCCGGGACGTGCCTTCGCTTCGCGGACGACGCGGCGGATGACTTCGGCGGCGACGGTGGCGACGGTTCTGATACGGCCATGGCCATGGCAGGGGTCGCAGCGTTCGGAGAGAAGTTTCGACAAGGGTTCGCGCACGCGTTTGCGCGTCATCTCGACGAGGCCGAATTCGGACATCGGCAGGATTTGCGTCGGCGTGCGGTCCTTGGCGACGCTTTCGGTCAGCACCGTCAGCACTTGCCCGATGTTCTCGGGTTCGTTCAGGTGGATGAAGTCGATGACGATGAGGCCGCCGATGCCGCGCATGCGCAGCTGGCGTCCGATTTCGGCCGCGGCTTCCAGATTCGTTTTCAGCGAGGTTTGTTCGAGGCCCGTCGCTTCGGTGTAGCTGCCGGAGTTTACGTCGACCGAGGTCAATGCTTCAGTTGTTTCGAAGGTGATCCAGCCGCCGGACGGCAGGCGCACGCGGGGCCCGAGCAGCGCTTCGATTTCGGCTTCGATGTTGTACTGGTCGAAGAGTTCGCCGGGGCCGTTGAAGAGTTGGATCTTGTCGATCGCGCTCGGCATCGTGCGGGTGGCGTAGGCGCGCGCTTGCGCGACCGCCTCTGGGTCGTCGATCAGGATGCGCGTCGTTTCGTCGTCGACGCCGTCGCGCATGGTGCGTTCGACCGGGTCGAGGTCGGCGTAGATGGTCGCCGGGATCTTCGCCATGTTGCGCTTGGCTTGGATCGTGCGCCATTCGTCGCCGAGGCGCGCGATGTCGGAAGCGATGTCGTCGCGCGAGGCGGAAAGTGCTGCGGTACGTACGATGTAGCCTGCGCCGGCGGCGGCGCGGCGATCCGTTTCCGTGATTTCGGTGACGATGTCGGTCAGGCGCTTGCGTTCAGCTTCGTCTTCGATGCGGCGCGACAGCGCGACGCCGGATTGGTTCGGCACCAGCACCACCAAGCGGCCGGGGATCGTGACGTTGGCAGAGAGGCGCGCGCCCTTGTCGCTGATCGGATCTTTGATGACCTGCACGACGATGGCTTCACCTTCGCGCACGCATTTCGAGATGCAGGGTTGATCCATGAAGCTGGGCAGATCGGAGAGGCAACGCGCTTCGCGCGCGGCGAGGAAGCCTGCTTTCTCTAAACCGAGATCGACGAACGCGGCTTGCATGCCGGGCAACACGCGCTGGACGCGGCCGAGCATGATGTTGCCGAGCAGGCGATGACCGCTGCGGCCGGCGCGTGCGTTCTCGCTCGGCTGCATCGTCCTTTCGATGAAGATCTCGCTTAAACGCGCTTGCTCGACGATCGCGACGCGCGTCTCTGCGGGCGCGACGTTGATCAGGACTTCGGACGCCATTTCAGGCTCTACCAATGCAATAGTTGCGATTGCCCGTAGCTTAGCAGGTTCACGCAGCGTCGCACGACCTTAACAATTGAAAGGTTTCCGTGAGAGGCAGACCGACAACATTCGTGTAGGAGCCTGAGATAAACCGCACAAAGATCGCGGCATGTCCTTGGATGGCGTAACCGCCAGCCTTGCCGTGGCCTTCGCCGTTTTTCGCGTAGGCGGCGATTTCTTCCGCTTCGAGGCGGCGGAACGCAACTTTCGTTTCGATCGTCCGGGTGCGGAGTTTTCCGTGCGCGTCAATCAGCGCGATCGCCGTGATCACCGTGTGGCGGCGGCCCGAGAGAAGCGCGAGGCACTTGGTGACGGTGGCGTCATCTTCTGCCTTGGGGAGAATGCGCCGGCCCAGGGCGACGACAGTATCTGCCGCAAGAACGACCGCTTGCTCATTCTTCAGGCGGGCGCGGACGGCATTTGCCTTCTCCGTCGCGATGCGCAGTGCGTGCGGACGCGGCAGTTCGTTCGGGCGGACGCTTTCGTCGATGTCGGCGGGGACGACGCGCGCGGGCTTGATGCCGACTTGATCGAGCAGCGCGAGGCGGCGCGGGCTGGCGCTGGCCAGGATGAGTGGCGTGCTCACCCTGCTCTTACTTGCTGCGGTAAACGATGCGGCCCTTCGAGAGGTCATAGGGCGTCATTTCGACGGTGACCTTATCGCCCGCGAGAACGCGGATGCGGTTCTTGCGCATTTTGCCGGCGGTGTGCGCGATCACGACGTGATCGTTGTCGAGCTTCACTCTGAAGGTCGCGTTGGGCAGGAGTTCGACCACCGTCCCTTCAAAACTGAGCAGTTCTTCTTTTGCCATTCGATTCCTTTTTTGGGCTCTCGCAAGCGATCAATCCGACCGCCACGGAGCCCTGCAAATTCGCGGCGGAGAATGGTGAGGCACCGGCCCAAAAGCAAGGTTTTTTACGGTTCGGGCGCGGGGCGTGCGGCAAAGCGCTCTTTTATAAAGCGCAAAATCGTGTCGCGGGCCTCACGATAGGCAGCCAAACGCTGCTCGCGCGAGCCGTCATAGGCGCTGGGATCTGGGACTTTCCAGTATTCCACCTCGACCGCCATCGTCCGCGTGAGTTCCAGGGCCTTGTGACGGGCCTGTGGACTAAGCGTGATGATGAGATCGAAGGACGTGTCGGCAAGCGTCTCGAAGGATTTCGGGTGCAGGTGGGCGAGATCGATGCCGATTTCGTCCATGACCTCAACCGCGAGCGGATCGAGGACACCCGCCTTGACGCCGCACGATTCCACGTAGATGTGCGTGCCGAAGAGGTGCTTCATCAGCGCTGCCGCCATCGGCGAACGGATGGCGTTCATCGAACACGAAAACAGGATCGCGTCCGGCAACTCTTCTCCGTTGGGACCATGCACCGCCATCGCGTCAGACCTTGATGTGCAGCGCGCAGATGAGAGTGAAGAGGCGGCGTGCGGTGTCGTGGTCGACGTCGATCTTTCCGGTGAGGCGTTCGGCCAGAAGCTGCGAACCTTCGTCGTGCAGGCCGCGGCGGCCCATGTCGATCGCTTCGATCTGCGAGGGCGAGGCGGCGCGGATGGCCTGATAGTAGGTTTCGCAGACGACGAAATAGTCGCGGATCACGCGCTTTAAAGGGGTCAGCGACAGGACGTGCATCGCGTGCGCGGCGCCGTCTTCCTGCTTGATGTCGAAGACGAGGCGATTTTCCTGGATCGCGAGCTTTAGGCGGTAGGGGCCGCCGGCGCCGCCAGCGGGTTCGAATTTGTTCTGCTCGAGCAGATCGAAGATGGCGATGCGGCGTTCGTGTTCGACGTCGGGGCCGCGCGGCGCAATCGAGGCCTGGTCGAGCTCGACATCGATGAGGCGCGCGGTGGGTCTGTCGTCGCCGCTCATTTGTTCAACCGGATACGGATAGAGCGGGCGTGGGCGTCGAGCCCCTCAGCGTCGGCGAGCGTAGCGGCGGATTCGCCGAGCGCGGCAAGACCTTCGCGGGTGCAGCCGACAATGGTGGTGCGCTTCATGAAGTCGAGCACCGACAAGCCCGATGAGAAGCGGGCCGCGCGTGCAGTGGGCAGCACGTGGTTCGGGCCACCGATATAGTCGCCGATGGCTTCAGGTGTGTGTGCGCCTAGGAAGATCGCACCGGCGTGGCGGACGCGTTCCATGATCGGTTTCGGATCGGCGACGCAGAGCTGCAAATGTTCGGCGGCGATGCGGTCGGCAAGTGCCGGTGTGTCGCTCAAGCTTTTCACCAGGATGATCGCGCCGTGGGCTTGCCAGCTGGCGCTTGCTATTTTTGAGCGCGGGAGGACGGCGAGTTGGCGGTCGACTTCTTTCGCGACAGCGTCGGCGAACGGGGCATTGTCGGTGATGAGGATGCTTTGTGCGGCCTCGTCGTGTTCGGCTTGCGCGAGGAGGTCGGCAGCGATCCACGCCGGATCATTCGCCTTGTCGGCGATGATCAAGACTTCCGAAGGGCCCGCGATCGAGTCGATGCCGACTTGGCCGAAGACCTGGCGCTTGGCGGCCGCGACGTAGGCGTTACCGGGACCGACGATCTTGTCGACGGGGGCGATGGTCTTGGTTCCGTAGGCGAGCGCCGCGACGGCTTGCGCACCGCCGATGCGGTAGATCTCGGTGACGCCTGCGAGATCGCAGGCAGCCAGGACGAGCGGGTTCAATTTGCCGTCGGGTGC
>JAEUMM010000416.1 GCA_016792645.1 Alphaproteobacteria bacterium
TCGGCGTCTGCACGCAGAACGAAGAGCTGCGCAAGAAATTCACCGGCACGGCCGAAAAGGTCGTGAACCTGATGAGCTTCTTGGCGGAAGAGGTGCGCGAAATCTTGGCAAGCCTCGGCTTCCGCTCGCTGAAAGAAGTCATCGGCCGCACCGATCTTCTCGCGCAAGTGAACCGCGGCGCGCACGATCTCGACGACCTCGACTTGAACCCGTTGCTCGCGCAAGCGGACCCGGGCCCCAACCCGCGCTACTGCACGATCCAGGGACGCAATGAAGTTCCCGACACGCTCGATGCTGAGGTCGTGCGCGACGCCGCGCGCCTCCTCGAAGACGGCCAGAAGATGCAGCTGACCTACACCGTGCGCAACACGATGCGCGCCATCGGCACGCGCACCTCGCATCACATCGTCAAGAAATACGGCATGAAGGGCCTCAACCCCGGCCAACTCACGCTCGAACTGCGCGGCTCGGCCGGACAGTCGTTGGGCGCCTTCGCGGTACAGGGCCTGAAGCTCAAAGTCTTCGGCGACGCCAACGACTACGTCGGCAAAGGCCTCTCCGGCGCAACGATCGTCGTGCGGCCCATGGTGTCGAGCCCGCTCGAGAGCCAACACAACGCCATCATCGGCAACACGGTCCTTTACGGCGCAACCGCGGGCAAACTTTTCGCGGCCGGGCAGGCCGGCGAACGCTTCGCCGTGCGCAACTCTGGCGCCCACACGGTCGTCGAAGGCTGCGGCTCGAACGGCATCGAGTACATGACCGGCGGCGTCGCGGTGATCCTCGGCACCATCGGCGAGAACTTCGCGGCCGGCATGACCGGCGGCATGGCCTTCGTCCTCGACCCCACGAACGATTTGCCAATGCGGGTGAATCCCGACAGCGTCGTCTGGCAGAGACTGGCCTCCGGCTATTGGGAACAGCTGCTCCTCGGCCTCATCGAAGAGCACGCCGCCGAAACAGGCTCCCGCCACGCCAAACGCATCCTCCAGCAATGGGACGTTGAACGCACCCATATCTGGCAGGTCTGCCCGAAGGAAATGCTCGCCCGCCTCAAACACCCGCTCAGCGACGAACCGGCGGCCGTGCGCGCGTAAGCCGCAACGCGCCCCTTCGCCGGCCCGCGTTGAAGGCGCCAGGGGGGATGAAGCGCAGCCTTTTCGCCGCCTTTAACCGCCTGCGAGCGCTGCGGCTTGCATGTGGCCGACCCTCCCCCGTAAGTCTGCGGGCCATGGGGGATTCACCCGTCATCACCCGGCGCTTCCGCGTAGCGGGCATGAGCAGCGACGTGTGCGCTGCGCGCGTCGAACACGCGCTCTCGGCGCTGCCCGGCGTTGAAGAGGCGGTCGTCGACCTCGACCGCGCCGAAGTCATCGTCTGGACCGACGGCAGCGTTACCGACGTTGACTTCGCCGACGCCGTTGAACGCGTCGGCTACACCCTCATCCTCGCCGCCGACGACCCCGATCCCGACCCGCCGGCGCACGAACCAGAGCCCGAGCCCCACCCCGAACCGGAGCCGGAGCCCGCACCGGAGCCGGAGCCCGCACCCACACCGCACATCGAGCGGGACCAGATCATCGTCGTGGACGAAGAGCCGGAGCGGCGCTCTTGGATCCCTTCCTTCGGCGACGTCTGGTATTTCGCCACGCGCACCATCCTCTATGCGCTCGTCTTCTCGCTCGTGTGGGTGATCGCGTACCGCTTCCTGCCCGCCCCCTTCACGCTGATCATGGTCGGCGAGTCGGTGATCGAGGGCCGCACCATCCGCCACCAATGGGTGCCGTTGGAGCGCATCTCGCCGCACCTGATCCGCGCCGTCATCGCCTCCGAAGACAACGAGTTCTGCCACCACTACGGCTTCGACTTTAAGGAGCTTGAGAACGCCTGGAATCGCTCACAGCGCAACGGCGGACGCCTGCGCGGCGCCTCGACGATCACGCAGCAAACGGCGAAGAACGCTTTCCTCTGGGGCGGTCGCTCCTACGTGCGCAAAGGCTTCGAGGCCTACTTCACCGTGCTAATCGAAACACTCTGGCCCAAGCGGCGCGTGATGGAGGTCTACCTCAACATCATTGAATGGGGCCCCGGCGTCTTCGGTGCCGAAGCAGCCTCCCGCTACTGGTTCAAGAAACCGGCCTCGCGTCTGACGCAAATGGAGGCCGCGCGCCTTGCCGCTATCCTGCCCAATCCCCTGCGCTATCGCGCCAACCCGCCGGGCCCTTACGTGAACGGCCGCGGCTATACCATCGCGGCGCGCGCCAACTCCGTCGACTTGAACGGCGACGACCGCTGCGCAAAGCCTTAAACTAACGCACTCGCCGCCGAATCAACTCGCCCTCGGGGAGGTTTTCGATGCGCCGCCTGCACAACTTTCAGCTCTCGCCCTTCTGCCGCAAAGTGCGCCTTGTGCTCGGTGAGAAGAAGCTGGGCTTTGAGAGCATCGCCGAACGCCCGTGGGAACCGCGCGCCGATCTGTTGCCGCTCGATCCGTCGGGGCAACTGCCGGTCTTGGTCGAAGACAACGGCTTTGCCGTCTCCGATAGCCAAGCGATCGTCGAATACCTGGAAGAGGTTCACCCCGATCCCGCGTTGCTGCCGAAGCGCCCTGCCGAACGCGCCGAGGTGCGCAGACTCGCCGCCTGGTTCGACCGCTTCTTCTTCGCCGAAGTGTCGTCGGTCGTTGTGCGCGAGAAGCTCTTGAAGCGATATCGCCAAGGCGGCGGATCCCCCGAACCCAACGCGCAAGCGCTGCGCGCGAGCCTGGAGGCGCTACGCGGCCATCTCGACTTCGTAACCAAACTTGCAGAACAGCGCGACTTCCTCGCCGGCCCCATGAGCCTCGCCGACTTCACGGCTGCGGCACACCTCTCCTGCATCGACTATTTCGGCGACGTGCCGTGGGACGACTACCCGCGCGCCCGCGAGTGGTATGCGCGCCTGAAGTCCAGGCCCTGCTTCCGCCCGCTACTCGCCGACCATCTGCCCGGTTTCGCGCCCGCGCTCGAATATGCCAACCTGGATTTCTAGGGCCATGATGAAGGCTTGCCACCAATGCCGTCCGCGCGCGACGCGATCCGCGACCTGGCGCTCGCCCAAGGTTTCGACGCTGTGGGCTTTGCCCCCGCGAGCGCCGGCGCGCGGGCAGGCGAGGGGCTAAAAGCCTTCCTCGCTGCTGGCCATCACGGCGACATGGGCTGGCTTGAAACCCGCGCCGACGAACGCGCCGATCCGCAAACACTGTGGCCCGAAGCAAAGAGCGCCGTCGTCCTCGGACTCTCCTACGCGCCCGCCGACAATCCACTTGACGCACTCGAACGCCGCGACCGCGGCACGATTTCGGTGTACGCGCAGAACAACGACTACCACGACGTGATCAAGAAGCGCCTGAAGGCAATGGGCCGCGAGGTCGTGAAGACCTTCGGCGGAGACATCAAGGTCTTCGTCGACACCGCCCCCGTGATGGAAAAACCCCTCGCCGAAAGCGCAGGCCTCGGCTGGCAAGGCAAGCACACGAACCTGGTCAGCCGCGACCACGGCTCATGGCTCTTCCTCGGCGTGATCCTGACGACGCTCGATCTCGCCGCCGCACCGAAGGGTGAAGACCACTGCGGCACCTGCAGCCGCTGCCTCGACATCTGCCCGACGAAGGCATTCCCCGCGCCCTACAAACTCGACGCGCGCCGCTGCATTTCTTACCTCACGATCGAACACAAAGGCCCGATCCCGCGCGAGCTGCGCGCCCTCATGGGCAACCGCATCTACGGCTGCGACGACTGCCTGGCCGTCTGCCCCTGGAACAAATTCGCGGCCAGCGCGCGCGAAGCCGCCTTCTTCCCCCGCGTGGAACTAAAGGCCCCGCTGCTTGCCCACCTCGCAGCCCTCGACGACAAGACCTTCCGCGAAGTCTTCAAAGCCTCACCCATCAAGCGCATCGGCCGCGACCGTTTTGTCCGCAACGTCCTCATCGCCATCGGCAATTCCGGCGACGCGACGCTGGCCGCGGCCGCTGAAACACGGCTTGCCGACCCAGAGCCCCTGGTGCGCGGCGCTGCCACTTGGGCGCTCTCCCGGTTACTCTCTCAGGAAGACTTCGCGAGCCTGCGCATCGCGCACGCGGCAACGGAAAAAGACGCGAGCGTGATCGACGAATGGCGCGCCGCTTGACGCACTACTTCGTCTTCTTGCCGCCCACTTTCACTTCCAGCTTTTCGATTTCCATCCGCGCGCTGGCCGCTGCTTCGCTGAGCGGCTGCTTGTCGAGCACGGCCATAAAGTCCTGCCGCGCGCCGGCTTTGTCGCCCTGCGCCGCGCGCAGCAAGCCGCGCTCCACCAAAGCCTCGACGTTCTTGTCGTCGAGAAGCAGCGCCTGCGTCACGTCGCCCATCGCGCCTTTGATGTTCTTCTGCGCCCGTCGCGCGCTCGCGCGCAGCACCAGCGCCTGCACGTTGCCGGGCTCGCCCGCCAGCGCCGACGTCAAATCTGATTCCGCCGCCGCCCACTTCTTCAACAGCGCCGACGCCCGCGCACGATCAATCAGATACTCCGCCTCGCCCGGCATCAACGAAAGCGCCGCCGTCAGCGATGCGGTCGCAAGCTCAGGCTGACCGGCCAGCAACCAAGCGTTGCCCGCCTGACCCAAAATCTGCGCCCGCGTTTCTGTATCGCCCGCCGAAGGCTTGCGCGCGAGCACATCCAAGCGGCGCGCGGCCTCGCCGTATTGTTTCAGCGTCACGAGCGCGACCGCCGCGCAATGTTCCGCACCGGGATCACCACCGGCCTTCAGCGCGTCAGTCGCCATCTCCAGTGCTTCTTCAGGCTTACGATCCGCCTTCTTCAGGCAGAGGTCGTATTGGAAATCGATGGCCGGCACGTCGGTGCTGGGCACCGCATCCGCGGCAATCAACGCGAGAGCGAAAAAGGCGAGCTTGACCATCCGCGACACTTCGCAGACTTTCCGCCGAATTCAAGTTTAAACCGTGTAAGTGGCGCTCAACCCGCGAGGCAGAACCCATGAACCGGCTGTTTTGCTTCGGCCTTGGCTATTCCGCCGCTGTCCTCGCCCACCGGCTGAAAGCCGAAGGCTGGCGCATCGCCGGCACCGCCCGCACACGCGACAAGGTGAAAGACCTGACGGCCCGGGGCGTCGAAGCGTACCAATTCGACGCCCCGATGCCGCACGCGACCGCAGCACTTGCCGGCACGACGCACGTGTTGGTCAGCGCGCCGCCGACGGTGGACGGCGATCCCGCGCTCACCCATCACGTCCACGATCTTTCCGCGCTCAGTCCGCGCCCGCAATGGGTGGGCTATCTCTCGACGACCGGCGTCTACGGCGATCACCAAGGCGGTTCGGTCGATGAGTCGACGCCGACGGCGCCCTCGAGCGAACGCGCCAAGCGCCGCGTCGCGGCCGAGCACGCTTGGCTCGCCTGGGGCGCAGCCGTCAATGTACCGGTCCAGATCTTCCGCCTCGCCGGCATCTATGGCCCGGGCCAAAATCAGCTGGTGTCGCTGCGTGAAGGAAAAGCGCGCCGCATCGTCAAGGCCGGCCAAATCTTCTCCCGCATCCACGTCGATGACATCGCAACCGTGCTCGAAGCCTCGATCGCAAGGCCAAACCCCGGCACGATCTACAACGTCTGCGACGACGAACCCGCGCCCCCGCATGAAGTCGTCGAATACGCGGCGGCGCTTCTCAACATCGATCCGCCGCCCGCCGAACCTTTCGAAGAAGCGTCACGCTCGCTCTCCGAAATGGCGATCAGCTTCTACATGGACTCAAAACGCGTGAAGAACGACCTCATCAAAAGTGAGTTGGGCGTCACGCTGCGCTATCCGACCTATCGCGAAGGTCTCAAGGCCCTATTGAACGAATGAGTTCGTCAAGCACGGCACCCATCCGCGCAATGTCTGCAGGCGTCGAGAGACGATGATCGCCGCCTTTGATCAATTCCACGACGACGTCGATACTCTCCAAGCGCTCGATCAATCGCAGCGCGTGCCGCCACGGCACGTCCGGATCGGCCATCCCCTGCAACACCCGCACCGGACAGCGCACGCCGATCGGCGTGCCCAAGATCAAATGCCGCCGCCCATCCTCGATCAACCCGCGTGTGATGGGATAAGGATCGGGATCATACGCCGACGGCCGATGCCAAACGCCGCGCTCTACGATCTCGCGCCGCACATCATCGGGCATCGCCTTCCACATCAGCTCTTCCGTGAAGTCCGCTGCCGGCGCGATCAGCAACATCCCCGCGATCCGCTCTGGTCGCCGCAAGGCAGCCAGCGTCGCTATCCAACCGCCCATCGACGAACCGACCAGCACCAGCGGCCCGGCGGTCGCTTCATCGATTACGGCCAGCGCGTCGTCGAGCCACCGCGTCACCGTGCCATCGCGAAAGTCGCCGCTCGACTGCCCGTGCCCGAAATAGTCGAACCGCACGAGCGGTTGCCCGCATTGGCGCGCCCACGCGTCCAGCGCCATTGCTTTCGTCCCCGACATGTCGGATTTGAAGCCCGATAACCAAACAACCGTAGGCCCCGTCGCCGTGCCCGCGGTTTTGAGATACGCAATCGTCTGCCCGTCCGGGCGCAAGAGCCGAAGAGGCTCGCTCATGGAGAAATCCCGCTTCGCATGTCGGCGACAAAGCCCATACCGCTCTCGGTCCTGCAAGTCATCCCGGCCCTCGATGCGGGTGGGGCGGAACGCACGGCGGTCGACGTCGCGCGCGCGGTCGTGAGAGCGGGCGGCAAAGCCTGGATCGCAACCAAAGGCGGTCGCCTCGCCGCGGAAGCGCAAGGCGCCGGCGCCACGATCATCGAGGGCCCGTTCGGCTCGAAGAACCCGCTGACGATCTGGAGAAACGCAAAGCTGCTCGCCGGCGTGATCCGAGAGAACGCCATCACCATCGTCCACGCCCGCTCGCGCGCACCGGCGTGGAGCGCCTACCTTGCCGCCCGTCGCACCGGCGTCAAATACGTTGCGACCTACCACGGCATCTACAACGCCAAGAGTGGCCTAAAGCGCTGGTACAACGGCATCATGGCGCGCGGGGACGCCGTCATCGCGAACTCGCAATACACCGCCGACCACGTCGCGGCGGAGCACAAGGTCGAGCCGAAGAAGCTGCACGTCATCCCGCGCGGCATCGACGTCCATGGCTTCACGCCCGAACGCGTCACGCCAGATCGCATCGATGTCATCCGCAAGCAGTGGAACCTGATACAGGGCAAGCCGGTCATCGTAATGCCCGGCCGCCTTACCCGCTGGAAAGGCCAACTCGTCTTCATCGAAGCACTGGCGCGCTTGCCCCGTCGCGATTTCATCGCCGTGATGGTTGGCGACGCGCAAGAACGCGACGCCTATGTCGACGAACTCCACGCGAGTGTAAGGCGCCTCAACCTCACGGATATCACGCGCATCCCGGGCCACTGCTCGGACATGCCTGCAGCCTTCATGGCTGCCGACGTCATCGTCGCGCCGTCGATCGAACCGGAAGCCTTCGGCCGCGTTGCCGTCGAAGCGCAAGCCATGGGCAAACCCGTGGTCGCCTCACGCCTCGGCGCGCAAACTGAAACCGTCCTCGACGGTGTCACCGGATTCCTCTTCCCGCCGGGCGACGCCCAAGCACTGGCGGAAGGTATCGCGCGCGCCCTGACGCTCGGCGCCGACCAACGCCAAGCAATGGCGAAGAAGGCGCGCGAACGCGTCCTCGCCTCGTATTCCGTCGAAGCGATGAGCGATGCGACGCTGAGCGTCTATCGCGACCTGCTCAAAGCGCCTTGAGAAAATCCTGAACAGCGCTCGCCCACTGCGCAGGCCCGCGCGCCCGCGCCGACGCGCCGGCGCTCAACTTCCTCTTCAGTGCCGTGTCGTCCAGCAAGCGCAGGATTTGCCGCCGAACGTCGGCCAGATCGTCGCCGTTGCACAGTAGTCCGGTCTCACCGTCGCGCACCGCATCGACCGCGCCGCCCTCGCGCCCCGCCAGCGACGGCACGCCGTACCAAGCGGCCTCAAGGTAAACGATACCGAACCCTTCGACCGAATTCCCTTCACGCCGCGCCGGCATCACGAATGCATCGGCGAGCGAGAAAAGCGCGGCCTTCGCTGGGCCGTCGACCGCGCCGGCAAAATGCACATGCCCGCCGACGCCTTCGTCAAGCACCAGCTTCTCAAGTCGCGGCCGATCGTCCCCGCCGCCGGCGACGATGTAGAGTGCATTCGGGTGCGTCTTGAGAATTGTGGGCAGCGCGCGGATCACCATGTCGATCCCTTTGCGCGGCTCAAGCCGTGCGAGCGTGAAGAGCACCGGCGCCCGCCCTGCGATCACGTCGCGCAGGCCGCCGAGCTCATCGGCGGCCGGTTCCTCCTGCGGCCCGATGGGTGGATTGATCACGACAAGCCGCGTTTCGCTGTTCGCGACATAGGGCTTCGTTTGCGATGCCGTGTAAGCCGAGTTCGCCACCACGCGCTTCGCCTTGGCCAGTGCACGCACGATGCGCGATTGCTTGCCGCTCGTCGGGTTCGCCGGAAATTCCATCCCATGCGCTAGAACGACGATCGGCACGTTCAGCTTGGGCAGCAATTCGACGCTCTTCCACGAATCCGCAAAGATGCCCTCGACCCCGCCGCGCCTCACAGCCTTCGCGATCGCCCAAGCCTTGCGCCGCCGACGCAACGGCTTGAACCCGCCGAAACGATAAATGGGGTAGGGCGCAGTGATCTCGGCCCCCTCGACATGCGCATCGTCGGCAAAAACGGCGACGTCTTTTCCGCTCGCCGCCAGCGCGTCGGCAAGCCCACCCATCAGAATCTCGATGCCGCCGCGGTCCGGCGGAAAGCACTGGGTCGAAATCAGAATCATTTCGGTCGCTGGTTCAAATCGTCTGCACGCTGCGTCTGCGGCCGCTCCATCGCCTCAAGCATGCGCGAGATGCGGACAAAGCGCGACACCGCCCCGATCATTGACGATTGAAACCCGGCAAGGCCACCGGTGAAGTGCCGCCTGAGAAAATAATATCTGAGGAACGCCGCCGGGAACTCGAACACCAGTCGAAGCCGAAGCATTCCCGCGGACTTACGCTTGGCGTGGTCGGCAAAATACCGGCCGCGCTCCACCGCCTTTGCCATCTGGTCGTCGAACGAGCGGGCCGAGAAGTGATGAACATCACCCTCCAACGCCCCGACCTTCATCCCCGCAATGTCCAGCGAGTCGTGAATCGGCGAATCCTTGAACCGCACCCGCCGCCGGTCATAGAGCCGCGGCTGTACATAATCGTTCGCCCAAAGCCGCGGCCGCGTCTTGCCGGGATAAACATCGTTGATCGGCAGGGCATAGACTGCAAGCGCAGGCTCGCCGTTTGCAAACAGTGCCTGAATCTCGGTTGCAAGAGCCGGAGATACAACCTCGTCCGCGTCGAGATTGAGCAGCCATTCGTTCCGGCACTGCGTCTCGCCGAACCGCTTCTGCTGACCGAACCCCGGCCACTCGTGAAAGATGACGCGCGCGCCCTCCGCCTCGGCCAGCCCCTGCGTCCCGTCCGTGCTGCCCGAATCGATGACGACGACCTCATCGACGAAGCCTTTCACCGCCCTGATCGTGCGTTGGATGCGATCCGCCTCATTCTTGGCGATGATGAAGCACGATAGCGGCAGCGCCACGGCCGAAAAGTCCCTCGAAACCCAGGGTCCGGCAGTGACATAAGGCCCGCGATGCCGCAAGGGCG
>JAEUMM010000439.1 GCA_016792645.1 Alphaproteobacteria bacterium
GCGATTGAGACGGTGATGCCGGCGAGCCGCCTGCGCTACCTCGCCTTCTCGCATTACGAAGCCGACGAATGCGGCGCCATGAACCAGTTCTTGAGCCTAGCGCCGAAAGCCGAAGTCGTCTGCAGCCGCGTCGCCGCCATGACCTCCGCCGGCGACCAAGCCGACCGCCCGCCGCGCGCCCTCGCCGACGGCGACAAGCTGAACCTCGGCCGCCGCGAGATGGTCTGGCTCGACGCCCCGCACACCCCGCACGGCTGGGACTGCGGCTTCATGGCCGAGACCACGACGAAGACGCTCTTCTGCGGCGACCTCTTCACGCAAGCGGGCGCCGGCAACCCCGCGCTCACCGAAGGCGACATCCTCGAACCCAGCGAAATGATGCGCAAAGCCTTCGACTATTTCGCCCACGGCCGCGACACGACGCCGATGCTGGAAAAACTCGCGGCCCTTAACCCCACGACGCTCGCCTGCATGCACGGCAGCGCCTTCAAAGGCGATGGCGCGGCGCTCCTACGCGCGCTCGCCGGCCGCGTAAGCTAGTCGTTGTTGCGCCGGCGGCGCCGGCGTTTCTGCGCACGCCGCTTCCGTTCCTTGCGGATCCGCCACCGCCGTCGCGCGCCGTCGAGGCCCTCATCGACAGCGACCGAGCGCGAACGATGGCGGAAGCGCCGCACCCGCCCTCGAAAACGCCGGTCGCTGCCCACGAGCACCGATTGCTCAGCGCCGACGGTCAGCGTCTCGCCCGCGCCGTCGGTGCAATCGGCCTCGCCGGCGACCGTCGACATCTCCGTCTCGCCGTCGTCCGCGATGTCGAAGATCAGTTCCGTCCCGCGAATGCCGATGGTGACCGTCGGCGTCTGCAGCTTCACCTTCTCCTTCGGAATCGAACCCGACAGAAAGCGGAAGGCGCCCTTCGTCAGCGTGACCACCTGCTCGCTGTTCGACCCGGCCGGATCGTAGACATAGCGGTCGATCACGACCTTCGCGTTCTCGCCGATGGTCAACTTCGATCCGTCCGCGAACTGAACGACAACCGCGCTCTCCGCGTCGGTCTCGATCACCTCGTTCATGTAGACGGAATCTTCGAATTCGATTTCGCCGCGCGGGTCCGGCGCGATGGTGGCCCAACCGTAATTGACGATATCGCCGACGCTGCCGACGCCCTCGTCGTCCGTGGCCGCGCGCGCGACCCCAGGCGCCACAATCGCGCCCGCCGCAAGCAAAACCGCCTCCCGCCGCGTCAGTTTCATCCTCGCCCTCGTCAGCCGAACCGTATACGGACTATAGCCTGTGCCCCGCCTGAACTGCCAGTGAACGGCTGCAATGACGAAGAAAAAGACCGACCGCGATCCGCTGAAGGAATTGCTGTGGCCCGGCCAATCGGTCGAGCTGCTCAAGGCCCTGCACATCCTGACGCGCGACGGCGCGATCAACGCCGACTCGCGCCGCAAACTGAAGCAGGTCCTGCACCTCGTCCAACTGCTGCGCCCCTCGCTCGACCGCCTGTTCGATGAAAACGAAAGCCCGCGCCTCGCCGACCTCGGCGCCGGCAAATCGTATCTGGGCTTCATCCTCTACGACCTCATCTTCGGTCCCAAGAAGCGGGGCGAAGTCGTCGCCGTCGAAACGCGCGGGCCTCTGATGGAAGGCGCCGAACAGCTCGCCCGCACGACCGGCTTCGATCGCATGCGCTTCGTCAGCGGCGCGATCGCGCAAGCCAAACTCGACGGCAAGGTCGACATGGTGACCGCGCTCCACGCATGCGACACGGCAACAGACGACGCGATCCGTTTCGCGCTCGCACACGACGCCAAAGTCATCGCGCTGGTCCCGTGCTGCCAAGCCGAAGTCGCCCGCCTCCTCGACGCCCACACGCGCCACCCGCTGCACCAACTCTGGCGCCACCCCATCCAACGCCGCGAGTTTGCCAGCAACATCACGAATGTGATCCGCGGCCTCTACCTCGAAGCCCACGGCTACAAAGTCCGCGTGACGGAATTGGTGGGCTTCGAACACACGATGAAGAACGAACTCATCCTCGCCGAACGCCACCAACTCTCTAACGCCCAAGCCAAAGGCGAACTCCAGACTCTTCTACAGCAGCTCCCAGCACACCCGGCGTTGGTGGATAGTCTCTAGCCCTGGGGACGCCCGCGCCCCCAGGGCTAGAGCTTTCGCGGTCACCGGTGATATCTACGATCCAAACCGGAGCGCGCCATGAAATACGTCCGCATGCCGATCGAGATCGAATCGCCCGAGGAGCAGGGTTACGACACGATCCGCTTCAACCTCTCCGAAAGCTCCATGCGCGACAGAAACCTGTCGGAGCTGGGCCTCAACACCAACGACTTGGTCCTGGCCTACGGCGCGCACAAAGGCGCACCCGGCCTGCGTACGCTGATCGCGCGCCAATCGAGCGTGCCGGAACACAGCGTACTGACGACCGCGGGCGCGGCCGGCGCGCTCTTCATCATCGCGACGACGCTCTTGGAGAAGAACGACCACCTCGTCGTCGTCCGCCCCAACTACGCGACCAACATCGAAACGCCGCGCGCCATAGGCTGCGAGATCAGCTTCATCGACCTGACGTTTGAAGAGGGCTTCCACCTCGACATCGCCCGCGTCGAAGCCGCCCTCCGCCCAAACACAAAGCTGATATCGATCACGACACCGCACAACCCGACCGGCGTCTCGCTCAGCGACGTCTCACTGCGCCACCTCATCACGCTCGCCGAAGCCAACGGCATCCGCCTCCTCGTCGACGAAACCTACCGCGAGATGTCGTTCGTGCCGAAGCTGCCGGTCGCCGCTTCGCTCAGCGACAAGGTCATCTCCGTCGCCTCGATGTCGAAGTCCTACGGCATCCCCGGCATCCGCGTCGGCTGGCTCATCACGCAAGACG
>JAEUMM010000447.1 GCA_016792645.1 Alphaproteobacteria bacterium
GGGTCGATGATGCGGTCCTGCACAGCAACGCTTTCCTGCGCAAAGAGATCCATGCACGGCATCGAAACAACCGCAGCGCCGATCCCCTGCGTTTCCAGCTTCTTCTGCGCGTCCATCGCGATCGAAACCTCAGATCCCGTCGCGATCAGCGTCACATGCTGCTTCGCCGTCGGCGACGGGGACAGGATATAGGCCCCCTTCGCCGATTTGTTCTCCTCCGAGTGCTTCAGCCGCACCTGAGGCAAATTCTGCCGCGACAGCGCGATAATGCTGGGCGATTGCGTCATGCGCAGCGCCAGTTCCCAACACTCCGCCGTCTCAACGGCATCCGCCGGCCGGAACACGAACAGGTTCGGGATCGCCCGCAACGACGCCAGATGCTCCACCGGCTGATGCGTCGGCCCGTCTTCGCCAAGCCCGATCGAGTCATGCGTCATCACATGAATGACGCGCTGATGCATCAACGCCGCAAGCCGGATCGCAGGCCGGCAATAATCCGCAAACACCA
The DNA here is from genome assembly GCA_016792645.1 of Alphaproteobacteria bacterium. Lineage (GTDB taxonomy): Bacteria > Pseudomonadota > Alphaproteobacteria > Micropepsales > Micropepsaceae > SZUA-430. Next base: position 509 of record JAEUMM010000447.1, read on the forward strand.
AGAACGTGCCGGAGTAGGGAACGACGCCGCCATGCAGCGCCATGCCGTTCATCGCGGCCGCCATGCCATGCTCGCGAATGCCGTAGTGAATAAACCGTCCGCGGAAATCGCCCGCCTCGATCGCCTCCATCCCCTTCGTGCGCGTGTTGTTCGATCCCGTAAGATCGGCCGACCCACCGATCGCTTCCGGCACATGCGCGTTGATCACCTCAAGCACCATCTCCGACGCCTTGCGCGTCGCGACGGTCACCGGCTTCTCGGTCAACGCCTTGCGATAAGCGGTCAGCGCCGTCCACAGCGACGCGTTGATCGCGCCTTCCTGCGCCTTCTCGAACGAACCCTTCACGTCGGCATCCGCGCCGGTGAAACGCTTGAACCAAGCCTCATACTCACTATGCGAACGCTCGCCCGCCGCCAGCCAAGCGCCGCGAATATCCGCCGGCACCTCAAAGAGACCGTGCTTCCACCCCAGCGCCACTTTCGCCGCCGCCGCTTCGTCCGGCCCCAGCGGCGATCCATGCGCGCCCGACGTGCCCTGCTTCTTCGGCGCGCCGTACCCGATGATGGTGCGGCATGCGATCATCGACGGCCGGTCCGACGCCTGCGCCGCTTCCAACGCCGCGGCAACCGCAGCCGGATCATGCCCATCAACGCGCGTCGCCGACCAACCGGCCGCCTCGAACCGCGCAACCTGATCGCCCGACTCCGACAACGCCAACGGCCCGTCGATCGAAATCCCGTTGTCGTCGAACAGCACGATCAGCTTCGACAGCTTCAAATGCCCGGCGAGCGAAATCGCCTCGTGGCTGATGCCCTCCATCAAATCGCCGTCGGAAGCGATGACATACGTGCGGTGATCGACAAGATCGCTGCCAAAGCGCGCCTCGACGATTCGCTCGGCCAGCGCCATGCCGACCGCCGTCGCAATACCCTGGCCCAGCGGCCCAGTGGTCGTCTCGACCCCCGCGCCATGCCCAAACTCCGGATGCCCCGCGCATGGGCTGCCCAACTGCCGGAACCGCTTGATATCGTCCAGCGTGATGTCCTTGTACCCGGTCAGATGCAGCAGCGAATAAAGCAGCATCGACCCATGCCCCGCCGACAAGACGAAGCGGTCGCGATCGGGCCACCGCGGATTGCGCGGATCGAACTTCAGGAACTTCGTGAACAAGACGGTGGCGACATCCGCCATGCCCATCGGCATGCCGGGATGGCCGGACTTCGCTGCTTCGACCGCATCGATCGAGAGCGCGCGAATGGCGTTGGCCATATCGCGATGGGGAATGGAAGAGGTGTGGGCGCTCGCCATGTATCCGTGTCTCTGTGGCCAAAGCCGCAAGGCACGCCCGCCCGGGGAGCGGGCGAGTGCCATGACCTTGAAGCGCTTCAGGCCGGAAAAGCGGGCGGACCATGCCCGCCACAAACCCCTCGCGTCAACCCCGCAAACCCGCACGTTTCTGCGGCATTTGGGGATCGTGCGCGTAACGAACTGAAACGATCGGTGAAGCCCACCACGTGCAAACGATCTGTCGCCGCAACGGAGCGCGATGTAATGAACCAAGCGCGTGGGACTGCGAGACGAACAGAGATGACGAAGCGCGGTGAGCAATCCCCCTCCCCCTTGCGGGGAGGGGCAGGGGTGGGGGTCGACGGCTTCGCCGCGAACATCCGCTCAACATGCGCGCTCACCCTAACGACAATATCTTTGGCGACGGCCCACGCAGCAGGAGCCGATCTTCCACGCTATGACCGCGTCGTACTGCTGGAGCAAACCGCCGAAACATCCGGCAATGTCGGCGTCGGCGATTTCGACGGCGACGGCCATCTAGATCTCGTCCTCGCCAAGGGCCGCCACTGGCCGCTGACCGATCGCATTTTGCTCGGCGACGGCAAGGGACATTTCGACAAAGGGTACGATCTCGGCCCCACGCCCGACCGCTCGTATTCCGCAAACGTCGTCGACCTCGACGCGGACGGCGACCTCGACATCGTCGTCGGCAACGACGCCCCCGACCCGAAGCGCCTCTATCTGAACGACGGCAAGGGCCATTTCGAAGCGCGCGATCCAGGGTCAGTCCAATCGCGCTGTCTTCGCGCGCGAAGCCGCGCTACGCCACGGCGATCTCTTCGCAGCCGCGCTCGCGTTCTCAGGCGGCTGGGCGCAGCCGGAACATTTTGGACGACCGGGTGCGCCACGCGCGCACTTCGCGTTCGGCGCAGGCCTCTACGAAGCCGGGTTCTATCTCAGCACGCGCAAAACCGCGGAACTGCTGCGCGAGCGCGGCTTCGACGTCGCAGAGGAATACGCTTCCGCTGGCCACGATCCGGACATATGGGCCATGTTTCTCGTCCATCATCTCTGGCGCGCATTCGCTCCACCACGTTGGAAACACCAATCGGCGTCCCCGGCCGTCCCGCGCTACGACCGCACGCTGCTTTTGGAGACGACGTCGGAGACCTCCGGCAATGTCGGCATCGGCGATTTCGACGGCGACGGTAATCTCGATCTCGTCCTCGCCAAGGGCCGCCACTGGCCGCTGATCGATCGCATTTTGCTCGGCAACGGGAAGGGACATTTCGACAAGGCGTATGATTTGGGCCCCACGCCCGACCGCTCGTATTCCGCAAATGTCGTCGATCTCGACGCGGACGGTGACCTCGACATCGTCGTCGGCAACGACGCGCCGGACCCGAAGCGCATCTATCTGAACGACGGCAAGGGCCATTTCGAAGCGCGCGAATTCGGCCGCCCCGAATGGCCGACGCGAAACACCACCGTCGCCGATATCAACGGTGACGGCAGACCCGACATTCTCGTCGCCAACCGCGGGCCGACCGGCAACCGGCTCTGCCTCAACGAAGGCGGCGGCCGCTTCGGCACGGATTGCATCGTCGTCGCATCCGAACCCGCAACGCGCATAACGCCGTCCGACATGAACGGCGACGGCCTCGTCGATCTCGCCGTGCCCCATCGCGACGGCGGACAGAGCCACGTCTACCTCAACCAAGGCCGCGCAACCTTCTCAGCCACGGCGCGCATACCCTTCGGCCCGCCCGATGCGCACATCCGTATGTGCTTCACCGCCGACCTCGACAAAGACGGCCTTCACGACATCGTCGCCATCGACGAAAGGACAGGCGTCGCCGCTTATTTCGCTCAAGCGGGCGGCGCGTTCTCGCCCGCCGTCCAAATCGCCGCCGCAACCCCCGCGCCCTACGCGCTCGCGGTTCGCGACCTGAACGGCGATCAATGGCCCGACATCATCGTGGGGCATGTCGAGGCGCCGTCGACGATCTACGTCAACGACCGTTCCGGCCGCCGCTATGCACCCCATCATTTCGGCGACGCACAAGGCACCGTTTACGGCTTCGCTATCGCCGACCTCGACAAAGACGGCGTCTTGGATATCGGCGCCGCGCGGTCGGAGGCGCCGAATGTCGTCTACTTCGGCGCTCCTCAAACGAGCGCGGCGCACTGAACTCACCTCGCCGGAACGCATTTCCGGCGACGGTCCAAGCGGCGTTTCCGCACCGCGCGCGGGCTCGCCAGGTCGTCGCACGCGCGACCCTTATGCTACTGACAGACCATCACACCGCTTTCGCTGACGAAACGAAAGTTCCTCAGTTCCAGATAGACGATGTTGTCGGCCCACGTCTCGAACGCGCCCATCTTCGGCATGACGGGACACGAACTCGTCGCCACAAGTCTGCCGTTCGACAACTTCATGAACGCGTCGTACTTGACCCCCTGATCGACATGGCTCTGGACCGAAAGCATCGCCCCGCCGTCGCCGGTGAACTCAAGCTCAAGCGAGTTGGGCAGATCGCCCGCCGTCTTGCGCGGCACGACGCCCGTGATCTTGCCGCCCTCGATCTTCAATTCGACTGAAAACGCCTCGCCCACCATAATCGTGACGCCGCCGGCCTCGGTCACGAACGGCAAACCATTCGACCGGCACGCCAGCTCACCGCACGATGCAGGGGGCGCCGCTGGATCGTCGCTCGCTCGACCAACGCCGACGACGCCCCACCAAAGCGCACCAGCGACAGTCGCAGCCACAAGAAACGATCTCATGTTCGCCCTCCGATCATATTGTCATCCGCCCAAACAAAAGCCGCTTGAAACTGAACGCGACGCTGCAGACCGTCAGCAGCACTGCAAAATGTACACCGTTCAGCGCCGCA
>JAEUMM010000471.1 GCA_016792645.1 Alphaproteobacteria bacterium
CAACACCTCGGCCGGCGCCGTAACGAGAATGACGCGCGTGGACGGGAAGCGCGCCCGCGCCTCCGCGACCACTGCGCGGGACACGTTGGCGACAACATGCTTGCCCGCTTGCAGTTCCGCCATGATCGAGGCGGGTATCCCGTACGCCAACCCATGCGCGCGCCACGCCAGCGCAAATGCGTCGGCCTGCTCCCTCGCCGCAAACGAAGCGTCGTCCACCGCTTCGTGATCTTCGCCGCCCGCGCTCGCGGGCCGCGTGATCACACGTTGCGGAAACACAAAGCGCGCACCAAGCGCTGCACGCGCCGCCGCGATCAACGTGTCCTTGCCGGCGCCCGAAGGCCCGACGATCAGAAACAGGGTGCCGTGCAAGTCGCCTCAATCCCGCAGGACGAGCTCGTCGGATTCCATCGCAACCTTCGACAGTGAGCTGAAGAAGCTCATGCCGAGCAACGAGTCCGAAAGCCCGCGGACCACCATAGCGCGAACATTGCGTCGCACGATGGATCCGACGCGCACTTCGTCCAGTTCCACCTCCGCGACCGCGGCAACACCGTTCGCGGTGGACGCGGCGGCGGAAAAGTCGAGCTGTTCGATGTCGATGCCAGCCCGCTCCGCGTCGGCGGCGCTAAGCGCAATAGCGCTCGCACCCGTGTCCGCCAGCATCCGCATGCTCGAACCGTTCACATCGACGTCGACGTAGAAATGGCCGTCGCCCGCGCGCTGCAGAACGACCTCGGCAGTCTTCTGCGACTTCGCCGGACGATGCTGACGCTCGCTCACCGACGAGTTCGCCGTCTCGGAAAGATCGTCCCCGAGGTTACGGTTGATCGCCGTGATCGCGACAAAGAACGCAACGATGATGTAGATGCGCTTCATGCTGGGAGAGCGTACGGAAAACCCCTAAACGCCATGCAAATTAAACAAATATAAATGTAGAATTTGACGAATTACGAACCGACATGTAAATAAGACGAATGAGCCGCCCCAATCTAACATTTGCGTGGAATGCCGTCCGTTCTGCGGCCGAGCTGCCGCAATTCGAGCCGGGCTGGGTTTGGCTTGTCGGTGCTGGGCCCGGCGACCCGGGCCTGCTTACGCTGCATGCCCTGAACGCGCTTCAGCACGCCGACATCGTCGTCTACGACGCGCTGGTCGACGACAGCATTCTGAAACTCGCGCGACCGGGCGCCGTGGTCGAATACGCCGGCAAACGCGGCGGCAAGCCCAGCCCCAAGCAGCGTGACATCTCCCTCCGCCTCATCGAATGGGCGCGCAAGGGCAAGCGCGTCCTGCGCCTCAAAGGGGGCGACCCGTTCCTATTCGGACGCGGCGGCGAAGAAGCGCTCGCACTCGTCGCGGCGCAAATTCCATTCCGTGTCGTACCCGGCGTAACCTCGGGCGTTGGCGGGCTAGCCTACGCCGGTATCCCGGCGACACATCGCGACATCAATCACGCCGTGACCTTTGTCACGGGCCACATGGCCGGCGGCGACGTGCCCGACAGCATCAACTGGCGCGCGCTCGCCGAAGGCTCGCCGGTCATCGTCGTTTACATGGGCCTGAAGCACCTGCCGCGCATCACATCCGAGCTCATGAGCGCGGGCCGCAGCGCCGACGAACCGGTGGCGATCGTGAGCCAGGCCTCCACAGCACGTCAGCAAGTGCTTGAGACGACCCTCGCGCGCGCTGCGGACGATGCGGCGACCAGCGGCATTCCAGCCCCCGCCCTCATCGTCGTGGGCGAGGCCGTTCGTCTGCGCGCAGGTCTCGATTGGCTCTCCGCGGCCACGCAAGGTCGCAAGCTCGATCCCGATCCGCTACGCACCAAGGCGAAGCGCGACACGGCCTGAAGCTATTCGGCTTTGAACTGAAACTCGCCTTCGTAGCCCCAGTACCAATAATGCACGAGATAGTCGTTGCCCGGTTGATAGCGCGCCGGCACCAACTCGATCGAATAAAACTCTTCAACCTTTTCGCCCGACGGCAAGTTCGCGCTGACCTCGGACTTGGGGCAAGTGTCTTCGTCGTTGACCTTGCTCTGCACCATGTTCCCGTCGCGGCTGAAAATTTGCCAGCGGAAGATCTTACAGGCTGAAGGCGCCCGCAGAGTGACGGTATCGCGCGTATTGTTCCGCAAGCCGATTTTCACTTGGATGATCGGATCGCTCTTTACCGGCACGCCCTCGCGGTTCGGCTCTGCCGTCACGCTCACGGCATTCTCAAGAAAGCCCAACTCGCCGTAGGACGCCGCATAGCCCAACGATGCGATGAACGCGACCCAGATGAGCATCCAAAGCATGTAACGCCGCCAATCCGGCGCCGGCGCGCGTGGCAGCTGTCGCCCCATCGTTCAGCTCGCCTGCCGCACGGGCTTCGCGTCCGTCTCGACATAGTCGAGATCGACGTGAAACGTCTCGCGCAGCGAGAAGAATGCGTAGATGGCGAACACGCCGACCAGAATGGCAACCACCTCCGCGGCGCCGACGATGCCGGTCGTCGGACGAAGGAACTCAAACAGCATCACCGTCAGCACGGTCGCGCCGCGAACGAAATTCGGCACCGACGTCGCGACCGTGGCACGCAGATTGGTGCCGAACTGCTCGGCCGCGACCGTCACCATCATCGCCCAGTACGCGGTAAAGAAGCCCAGCACGAACACGATTGTATAGAACTCGCTGGCCGTGCTCAGCGGCACGTGGAAGATGACGCCCAGCGACGCCAACGTCGCGAACAGGAAAATGCCGATCGCAAGCTTGCGGCTCTGCAGCCACTGGCTGATAAGCCCGTTCGCCACGCTTCCTGTCGTAATCCCGCAATAGAACCAGAACACCGACGACCCGGCGACAACCTTCTCCGTAATCCCCAAGGCCGGCGCAAGCTCGGGCGAGAACGTGACGATGATGCCCAGCGAAAACCAAATCGGAATGCCGACCAAGATGCAGTTGATGTAGCGGTTGAACCGGTCCCACGACGTGAACAGCATGAAGAAATTGCCGCGTGCGATATGTTCTTTGTCCGCCAGCGACTTGAATATCCCCGACTCCGCCACCGAAAGCCGCAGCAGCAACAGACCAAGCCCCATCAGTCCGCCGACGATGTAGGCCATGCGCCAAGAAAACAGCTCGTACACCGCGCCCGCAACCACCGCCCCCGCCACACCCGTCGCCACGACGATCGTCGTACCGATGCCGCGCGATTTCTTCGGCAGCAGTTCTGAGACAAGCGTGATGCCGCCGCCGATCTCGCCCGCAAGCCCGATACCGGTGATCAGCCGCAGCCACGCATACTGATCGATCGGCGAGATGATGGAATCGACCGTCGGTCCGAACTGCCCGACGAACCCGTTCAAAATATTGCCCACCGAATAGAGGAGGATCGATCCGAACAGCAGTTCGATCCGTCCGATCTTATCGCCGATCACGCCCCACAACACGCCGCCGACCAAGAAGCCGAACATCTGCATGTTCAGAAGATAGCCGCCCACCGTCACCAACTGATCGCCCGAAAGCCCAAGGTCCGTCAGGCTCGATGTGCGCAAGATCGAAAACAGGATCAGATCGTAGACGTCGACAAAATAGCCGAGCGCGGACACAAGAATAGCCAGGCGCACATTGTTCGACATCGCGAACGCTTCTCCGAGCAAAGGTCTGAGTTGGTCTAGATGGTTGGCTAGGCGCGTAACGTACATCGTGCCGGTGTGGCGCGCAGGCTTCACGTTGCCGACAATCCCCAACCTCGGATCGAGGCCGCAGCTTTGCCCAGATCAGACGCCTGCCGCCAAGGAACGCCAAGCGTTCTGACGGTTGGCAAAACTCGCTTCGAGGGGAGACGCGCCGCGCACAGTGCAACCGGCGGCGTCGCCCGCATGAGTATTCGAACACTTGCCGATAAGAACCTCGATGGGTAAGGTTACTGCGCTCGTTCAACGCACAAGGGCCCTGACAATGACGAAAGTCTACTTGTTATCGACTGTAGCCGTAGTGCTCACATGCTCATCAGCTTTTGCCGGAGAAACGGTCCAGTTGCACCGTTCGAAGACGCCGCTCTCCTTGCCAAAACAATATGCGCAAGAAGTTCCGATGAACCCGACGCTCGCGGCCAACGCGGCGTTCGGTGCCGCGATTGAAGATGCGCTGATCCAACCCGGCGGCAGAACCGTCACAGATCCCAGCCGGAGGTTCGCCGTTCAGGTCGGTACCGACAACGGCGGTCGAACCATCCGTTTGATCGGGCAGAGCGCCAACGATACGCGGGAGTGGCGACTGGGCTCTGGCTCGGGCGATCAAGTCATCGCGGCGACGATCTCCGAAATCATGTCGGCCGTCGGCCAGCCTGAAGCGCCAATGATCGCGTCTGCAGGCCGCATAAGCGATCGGACCACGAAGTAACCTGCGACAGCAATCGAGATAGATGGGGCAAGCCCGATTCGCTGGTCGGGCCGCAGCACTAGTTCTTTGGGGGAAACATGAAACGAACTTTGAGCCTACTGGCACTCTGTTTCATATCGGCAATGTGGACCGCGACTGCGGCTCGGGCCGATGTTGAGATGTGCAACAAGACGGACGGTTTGCTGCAGATCGCAATCGCACATCCGATAACGCACCCGTACGCGACAAACCAGATTAGGGGGTGGATTCGCATCCACCCCCGCGAATGCGAGACGATGGTTGCCGCGGATGGGAATGTCTCGTTTCCGCTGTACTACGTCATGGTCCAGGAAGACATGTCGATCTACCAGCCGGCGGGTGTTCGCGCAGAGTATCCGTTCTGCATTAGGCTCGCCGCCTTCGTCCGCCGCGGGTCGTGGGCCAAACTACAAGGCAATTGTCCGTCAGGATATGCGTTGCAGGACTTCTACCTGTACAACGTGAGGTCGGGGAATCTGACGATCGACATCAACAACTAATCAGTCGCCGATTGTGGGACAGGGAGCAGAAATTCCTGTCCCATTCGCCCTACGGGCGCTTCAACGGAACCCAGCCTGAGGTCAATCGCGCCTCAAGCGGCCCGAACCGCATCTTGTAGCTCATCTTGCGGCATCCATCGATCCAGTAGCCCAAATAGACGTAGGGCAGGGCGCGCGACCGCGCCTGTTCGATGTGATCGAGAACGATAGAGGTGCCGAGGCTCCGCGCACCCTCGTCCGGGTCATAAAAGCTGTAGACCATCGACAAGCCGTCGCTGAGCAGGTCCGTCAACGCCACGGCGATCAGATCGCCGGACTTCGGTCCGCTCTTATAGCGGTACTCGACCAAGTGGGTCTCAACCGCCGAATCCTCGACCATCGCCACATAGTCGAACATCGTCATGTCCGACATGCCGCCGCCGACATGGCGCTCGTCGAGATAGCGCCGAAGCAGCGCGAACTGCTCCTCCGTCGCCCACGGATCAACGACCTCGCCCGCGATGTCGGCGTTCCGCGCCTGCACCCGCTGAAACGAGCGCGAGGGCTCGAATGCATCCACAACGACGCGCACCGAAATGCACGCCTGACACGCCTCGCACGACGGGCGATAAGCGATATTCTGGCTGCGACGGAAACCGGCGTGGGTCAGTGTGTCGTTGAGCGGTCGCGCCACCTCACCCGACAGGCGCGTGAAGACTTTGCGCTCCATTCGGCCGGGCAAATAGGGGCAAGGCGCCGGCGAGGTCAGATAGAACTGCGGGACCCGGGTGCCCAACTGCTCAGTCAAAACGCACAACTCCGCCAAAAATCGCCTGTTCGCACCATGCGAAGCAGGTAAATCGACGGATAGATTCACACGAGACCTGCGCCCCTGCAAAGGCCAATCGCGCAACCGGCGCATTTCTTTGACCCGCCCGCGGTTAATCGTGCGGCGGCAGAACGGGCGCCTCGCGCAACAGCACGATGCTGATCCGCCGGTTCGCGGAGGCGTAGGGATTGTCGGGGTAAAGCGGGTCCGATCCGGCTTTACCCGCGACCTCGGCGACGTGGTCCTGCGTCATGCCCGCATCGAGCAGCACCTTCAAACTCGAATTGGCCCGCGCCGCCGACAGATCCCAGTTCGAGTACCCACCGGGCCCTTGGAAGGAATCGCCGTCGGTGTGGCCCGCGATAGAGATACGGTTGGGAAGGCTGCTGACCGTCTTCGCCACTTCTTGCAGCAACCGCTGCGCATAGGGTTTGGGGTCCGCCTTACCCGGTTCGAACATCGAGCGGCCGTCCTGATCCACCAACTGAATGCGCACGCCCTCCGGCGTGTCGTCGATCAGAACATGCTTTGACAACTCCGCCAGATCGGGCTTGTCCTGCATCGCTTGGCGTAGGCGCGCGGCCGCTTGCTCCAGCGCCGCATTCTGCGCATTGCTTCGGCCCGAAGAGGCGCTCGCATCTTCGTTGTCCTTGCCCCTGGAATTGATCTCGGACTGATCCTCGGTCGCCGGCGGGCGAAGCTGTGTCTTGACGGCGAGCGACCCTTGGCCTGCCGCGCCGTCATTCGCCGCCGACGTACCGCCCAGCAATGCGCCCGTACCGGACTCGCTGCGGCTAACGGATTCCGGGGCGAAGTAGTCGGCGATGCCGCGCTTCTGCTCCGGCGTGGTCGTATTGATCAGCCACATCAAAAGGAAGAACGCCATCATAGCGGTCACGAAGTCGGCGTAAGCGACTTTCCAGGCGCCGCCATGATGACCGTGGCCGCCCTTTTTGATCTTTTTGACAATGATCGGGCGTTCGTTGTTCTTCATGATCCCCAAGCCCGGCCGTTTTCCCAAGGCCTTGCCTTCGGCAGGCAGCGCCGTTACGTCGGTCGAAAGCGTAGTATTGCTGCGAAGCCGTTAATGTGGCCTTGAGTGCGCGAAAGGGCGCAAATGAGCGAACACCTCCGCAATTTTCGCGACGCCCTGGGCCATTTTGCGACAGGGGTCGCCATCATCACGACCAAAGGCCCGAACGGCGCGCCGATCGGCCTCACCGTCAACTCGTTCGCCTCCGTGTCCCTGGATCCCCCACTGGTGCTGTGGAGTCTGGACCGCACCTCCGATCGCTTCACGGCCTTCATGCAGGCCGAGCACTACGCGGTGAACATCCTGGGCGACGCGAACCAAGCGCTCTCCCACCGCCTCTCGCGCAAGGGCGAATTCACGCTGGAAGGCGAACCCGTCCGCACCGGCCCGCACGGCGCGCCGATGCTGACCTGCGCCATCGCCAGCTTCGAATGCCGCATCGAACACCGTCACGAAGGCGGCGACCACGTCATCTTCGTCGGCCGCGTGCTGGACTTCTCGCACACCTCGCACGGCCGACCGCTCGTCTATTATCGCGGCCGCTA
>JAEUMM010000480.1 GCA_016792645.1 Alphaproteobacteria bacterium
AAGTTCAACGCGATCGCGACCCACACCACCGCGAACATGATCCACGAGAACACGACGAGCCCCCTCGCCCGCGCGTCGCGTGCCCAAGTCAGCGCGAACACCAACGGCGCCTGATAGCCGACCAATTCTGAAATGCCGAACCCGTTGTGCAACGGATCGGGGTGGGCGAAGATGCCGACGCCGGTCGCCGACAGCGCAAAGGCGCCGATGAAGTACGCGGCGAGCGGCGAGTGCCCGGCCTCAATCGACGCGCGGCGAACGCCGGCCGCGAAAACGAGAAGGCAGAACGCAACGCTGCAGAGCAAAATCGCGAACGGCACGCGCGCGGGCGATCCGATTTCGCCGATCTCGCTCACCGTCTGACGAACGTGATCGTAGCCCTGAACCGTCGTCGCCAGATCGACGATGCCGAACGCGAGAAGCGCAGCGGCCAACGGCCCGAACAACAACGCGTAATGCCTCGTCATGCGATCTCCATCGGCGCGTGCGCCGTCAATCTAACGCAGCCAATTTCGTTGAGCTTGCCCCACAAAAGTTCTATATTTGTTCCATCAACCCTCGACGAAAACCAAGCGTCACATGTGACGCCGGCGTGACGGATATGTGATGGCAGAAATGGCGAAATTCAGCCGATGTGACGGTGTGACGGATCGGATTGCATCTGTTTTTTCGATGTGTGCGAGCGAGGCCTCGGCCACAAAATCTGGGCCGCTACCCGGCGCGCAGGCCGAGCGCACATCCCGGCGCCGCGACCCTCTCATCGAGCCGCGCCTTGCGGATCTCGCCGGCCATCTGATCGAGCGCCCCCTCGACCAGCGCCAACCCCAACACGCGCGAAAGATCCACCGGCCCTGGCATCGTGATGCGGCCGGTGGGCTGAATGCGTTTGAACCCGGCGCGCCCGTAATAGGGCTCATCCCCCACCAGCACGACGGCGCGATGGCCGGCCTCGCGCGCGGCGGCGAGACTCGTGTTCATAAGCGCGAGCGCGATGCCCTGCCCCTGCCGGTCGGCGACGATCGCGATCGGCCCCAGCATCAACGCCGCCTGCCCGCCGATCATCACCGGCCAATAGCGCACCGTGCCGACGATGCGCGCGTCTTCCAGCGCCACGAAGGACAACGCCGCCACCGGCTTCACCCCCTCGCGCAAACGATAAGCCGTCTTCGCATAACGCCCAGGCCCGAACGCCGCCGCCACGATCGCATCGCACGCGGCGGCGTCTTGCGCACTCTCCAGGCGGATCGTGGCCATCCCTTACGCCTTGAGGTTCGCGTCGCACAGCCGCGTCAGAAGTTTCAGCTGCTCCTCGTGCTTGGCCAGCATCTGCGCCAGCTGCTCGGTGCGCAGCTGATCGAATTTTTCGTGCAGCGCCATGATCTCAAGCTCGGCCTTCAGGTTGACCTCGTAATCGTGCTGCGCGGTCAGACGATCCTTCTGTGCCTGCCGGTTCTGCGACATCATGATGATCGGCGCCTGCAACGCGGCCACCATCGACAGCAGCAAGTTCAAGAAGATGAAGGGATAAGGGTCGACCGACGCGCTGAGCAGAATGATCGTATTCAGCAGCGCCCAGAACACCAGGAACGAGCAGAAGATAATGATAAAGGTCCACGAGCCGCCGAACTCGGCCACCTTGTCGGCCAGCCGCTCGCCGAACGTGTCCTTCTTCACGTCCTGCTCCGCTTCCAAGTCGCGGCTGACGACGGTGCGGTCGATGACGTGCTTCAGGATCTTCCGCTTGCGGTCGGACTGGGCGTCCGCGCCAAGACCCAACCGGCGTTCAAGCGTGTGCAGCAACGATTGCGCGTTCATAAGCGTCCTTCCTGGAACGTGGCGATTCGTACGGTCAGGCGAGGGCAGCTTATAGGACGCCCGGCTTGGGACTGGAACGCTTTGCGCGCGGCGGTTAACGTCGGCGCCCTCGACGCTATTAAAACAGGGAGGAAATCATGGGCGTTCTGACGGGCAAGGTGGTTCTGGTCACCGGCGGCGCGAACGGCATCGGCAAGGAATGCGCGCTTTTGGCCGCGAAAGAGGGCGCGAAAGTCGTCGTCAACGACCTCGGCGGCGGCGCCGCGGGCGGCGACGAAGGCTCCGCCGGCCCCGCCGAAATGGTCGCGCGAGAGATCAAGGCCGCGGGCGGCGAGGCCATCGCCAACTCGGAATCGGTGACCAACCGCAAGGCGGTGAAGCACATGATCCAGCAGGCGATGGACACCTTCGGCGGCCTGCACGCGGTGATCAATCCGGCCGGCATCCTGCGCGACAAGATGTTCCACAAAATGGACGACGCCGACTGGGACATGGTCATCGATGTCCACCTGAACGGCGCCTACAACGTCTGCCGCGCGACGATCGAACACTTCCGCGAAAAGCAAGACGGCGCCTACGTGTTGTTCACCTCGACCAGCGGCATCATCGGCAACATCGGCCAAGC
>JAEUMM010000032.1 GCA_016792645.1 Alphaproteobacteria bacterium
TGCCCTGTCCCGGTTGCATCGCGCCGAACCAACATTTCGAATCCAGGATTTCGCCGGCGTAGGTCGCTTCGCCCAGATCCTCGATCAGCCAATCGGTGAGTCCTGCGCCGGCTTGATCCGCCGCCGCCGGACGCAGCCACGCGTCGCCGTCTGCGACCGCGATCATGGCGTTGGCGCCGCGCGCGATCAGGCTGCCCCGCACGATGACGGGGCCGTCTTCAAGAGCGCCGAGACGGTTCTGCACGCCGAGCTTGTTCGACGACACGAGATAGGCCGTGCGCGTCGTGCCGTCGATCGCGCGCGTGCGCAGCATCGGGTAGGGCTCACGCACGAGCATGCCGGCCCAATCGCGCTCGTCGTCCGGGTTCCAGCTGCCGTTGCCGGGCGGCGCCTGCTCCGACGCGATCAGCGCGCCGGCGCCTGCCGCGACCGCGACAAGGCCCAGCGACGCGAGCAATAGAAACCGCCGGTCGACGGGCGGCGTCTTGTCCCATCCGATGAAGAAGCTGTCGTCCTTTGGCCGCGCCATGGTTGGCTCCTAAACGATCATCGACGGGGCGACGGTGGTGCCGGGCACCATCGCCGTCGCGTGGACGTAGACGGTGCCGCCTTCGATCTTGGTGCGATAGGTCGCGATCCTCTCGTTGTATGGCGGAGGCGACGTCCCGGACTCGGGCCGATACTGGAAACCATGCCAAGGACAGACGATGCAGCCGTCAACGATGCGGCCCTCGCCCAGTGGCCCGCCTTGATGGCGGCAGACATTTGAAACCGCGGAGACCTTGTTGCCATAACGGAACACGGCGATCCGCTCGCCCTGCGGCGGCACGACGATGCGCGCGCGGTTGTCGGGGATGTCGCGCGCTGTGCCGACCTTGATCCAGCCCTCGGCTTCGCTATCGGCGGCGAGGTCGCGCTTGCGTTCGCGTGCGCCGGTGAGCATGTGCAGGCCGGCGACGCCGGTGACCGCCGCGGCCAACAACGCGATGTAGATGGGACTCTTTTCGGATTGGATGACGCCGAGCGCAATGTGGGCGACGAGCAGCGCGTAGGTGACGTACACGCTCATGTGCAGCGTCTTCCAGAACCTGGGGCCGAGGTTCGCATTCCAGAAATCATGGCTGGTCGCGGCCATAACGAAGAGGATGGCGATGGCGACGGCACCGAGCGACTCGAACGGAAAGCCGTCGATCGACGTGTAGCGCGGGTTCGAGATCAGGAGCGCCAGGAACGGGTTGATGTCAGAGAAGCCTTGGTACCAAACGATCGCGAGCGCGGCGTGCACGAGCGCGAGAAGAAAACACGCGACGCCCAGGTGCCTGCGATTGTAGAGCAGCGGCAAGAAGCGCGGCGACAGGCGCGCCAGCGGCCCGATCACGAGGATCAACGTCAAGAGGCCGAACGCGCAAGAGCCGAAGGCGCGGATCAGCACCTGCACCAACGTCATCGCCTGATCGGGCGCGAACGTGAAATGCGAGACCGCGACGAAGACGGAGAGGTACGTTGCGATGCCCAGCAGCAACACGGCGTCGTAGCGCTTCTTGAACGCGTTCCACTGCACGACCTTGTAGCCGTGGGCCATTAGCGCGCCTCGATTGTCGGAGGTGCGGGATGCTCACGGACCACAACGGCCACGGCGAGCGTCGCCAGCATCACGATGGCGATCACTGGCCAGATGTTGGCGTGGAAGCGGCGTTGCGATCGTTTCACGTTTCCCTCCGCGCGCCGCCGAACAGCCACATCGAGAGCATGACGGGCCACAGGGCGACGATGCCGGGCGCGATCAACAGCTTGAAGCGCAGCGGACCTGATGCCGCGATCGGATCGAGCCGCCGCAAACCGAATGATAGGAACACGACCGCGAAGACGGCGCCCAGCGCGAAGTACGCGCCGATAACGTCCAACACGGCTTGCGCCAACTCGACGGTCATGTGTCCTCCTCGGGCATTAGGCTACATCCGCCTACCCCTATGCTGAAACAGAAAGGCCTTCGTCGTTGCTGCGTAGGCTCGCCCGCGCTTTGCCACGGCGGGCTTGGTCGAGCAGACGCCTGGCGGCGCCGACGACGGGCCGCTCACTGTGGCGCTGGGCCAACACCTCGGCGGCGGCCGAATACTGGCCGGCCTTGAGCGCGGCGTCGATCCAGGTCTGGACGAAGACGTCACGCTGCACATGACTGCCGCCGATGACATGCAGCCGCGGCAATAGCGGCGCGATGACATTGGCGGTCTGTTCGAACTTGCCTTGCGCGTAGGCGACAAGACCTTGGGCGAGCGGCAGCGCGACGCTTTCCCAAATGCCGGTGGCGTCGCGGTCGCCGTGGCGCGCCAGCGAGGTGATGAAGGCGCGCGCTTCCGGGATGCGGCCGCCGCGCGCGA
>JAEUMM010000037.1 GCA_016792645.1 Alphaproteobacteria bacterium
GACGTGGACGACGCTCGCCCAATACGCCGACTGGATCTTCTGCCTCGTCCGCACCGACGCTAAGGCGAAGCAGCAAGAAGGCATCTCGTTCCTTCTCATCGACATGAAGACGCCGGGCGTCACCGTCCGCCCCATCATCACGATGGACGGTGGGCATGAAGTGAACGAGGTCTTCTTCGATAACGTGAAGGTGCCGGCTAAGAATCTCATCGGCAAAGAAAACGAAGGCTGGACCTACGCGAAGTTCCTGCTGGGCCATGAACGCGCCGGCATCGCCGGCGTCGCCCGCTCCAAACGCGGCGTTGAACGTCTCAAACAAATTGCTGAGGCCGAACAAGACGGCGGCAAGCCGTTGCTCGAGAATCCTGAATTCTCGCGCAACATCGCTGAGCTTGAGATCGACCTGCTCGCACTCGAATTCACCGAGCTGCGCACGCTCGCCCGCGAATCCAAAGGCGGCCACGGCCCCGAAGCCTCGATCCTCAAGATCAAAGGCACCGACATTCAGCAACGCCTGACCGAACTGACCCTTGAGGCCATCGCGTACTACGCCGGCCCGTACCGTCCGTTCGCCCACGACAAGATGACGAACGAATACGTCCCGGGTCCCGACTACGCGCACGGCGCCGCGCAGAACTACTTCCTGACGCGCCGCACCACCATCTACGGCGGCTCAAGCGAGATCCAGCGCAACATCATTGCGAAGATGGTTCTGGGCCTCTAAGACGGCACCCACAAGAAATTGGCATTCAGGAAACGCTAGGAACGACGCAATGGATTTTTCCTTCACTGAAGAACAAACGCTGCTGCGCAACAGCGTGCAGAAGTTCGTGCAGAACGACTACACGTTCGACAACCGCCGCACGATCGCCAAAAGCGACACTGGTTGGAGCCGTAAGAACTGGTCGACCTTCGCCGAACTCGGCTTGCTCGGCGCGCCGTTCGCGGAAGACTTCGGCGGCCTCGGCGGCGGCCCGATCGAAACCATGATCATCATGGAAGAATTCGGCCGCGGCCTTGTGATCGAACCCTTCCTCGGCACGGTGGTGCTCGGCGGCGGCTTCCTCCGCCACGGCGGCACGAAGGCGCAGAAGGAAAAACTCATCCCCGAACTCATCGAAGGCAAGCGCGTCTTCGCGTTCGCTTTCGCCGAACCGCAAGGCCGCTACAACTTCGCCGACCTCACCGTCACCGCGAAGAAGTCGGGCGCCGGCTACACGCTGAACGGCCACAAGGCCGTCGTCATCGGCGCACCGTGGGCCGACACGCTGGTCGTCAGCGCACGCACCGGCGGTGGTCAACGCGATGAGAAGGGCGTCTCCGTCTTCCTCGTCGACAAGAAAACCAAAGGCGTCTCGACCCGCGACTACCCGACGGTCGACGGCCTGCGCGCCTCCGAAGTCACGTTCGAGAACGTGGCGCTGGGCGCGGACGCTCTCGTCGGTGAAGAAGGCAACGGCCTGAAACTGATCGAGCAAGTCACCGACGAAGGCATCGCCGCGCTCTCGGCCGAAGCCATCGGCGGCATGAAGGTGCTCAACGACGCGACGGTCGAGTACTGCAAGACGCGCAAACAATTCGGCGTGCCGATCGGCAAATTCCAAGTGCTGCAGCACCGCATGGTCGACATGTTCATGAACTACGAACAGTCGGTCTCGATCACCTACATGGTGACGCTGAAGCTGGGCGAAAGCGAAATCGAACGGAAGAAAGCGGCGTCGGCCGCCAAAGTCCAAATCGGCAAAGCCGGCCGCTTCATCGGCCAAAACGCGGTGCAATTGCACGGCGGCATGGGCATGACCGACGAACTCAACATCGGCCACTACTTCAAGCGCCTGACGATGATCGACACCATGTTCGGCAACGTCGACCACCACCTGAAGCGCTACGCGTCGCTGGACTAGGACGGCGCGCGGAGGCTGCGCACCGCGTCGCCGACCAGGCGGCCGACACTGTCGACCGCCGCCCCCGGCCCGTGCGAAGCGCCGAAGCGCACGACGACCAGCTTCTCCGACGGCACCATGACGACGTATTGCCCCAGATAGCCGCGCGCCATGAACGCGTCGCGCGGCGCACCTGGCAGTCCCCAGCGAAAGCCCCATTCGGGGATCTGCGCGTCGGTCGTGTTCAGCCAAAACCCTGCGCCGTAACCCGCATCGCCGGTGGGTCGCGTCGAATAGGCGACCCAACCCGCCGGCAAGATGCGCCGTCCGCCGACCACGCCGTCGTTCAGATAGAGCAGCCCAAAGCGCGCAAAGTCGCGCGGTGTCGCAAACATCGCGTTCGCGCCCATCATCGTGCCGCGCGCGTCGAACTCCAGCGTGACGTGCCGCATGCCCAGAGGATCGAACAACGCGCTCTGTGCGAAGGCGCGCACGCCTTGCGGCCCGCCGCCGATCTTATCGCCGATGATGCGCGAGAGAATGGCATAACCCCCACTGCTATAGCCCCAGCGTCCCGGCGTCGACAGCGGCGCCTGGGCCGCGAATTTGGCCGTGTCGGCTTCGTTGAACCACATCTGCGTCGACCGGCTTGGCCCGCCGCCCTCGTCGAATCCAAACCCGGCGTTCATGCGCAGAAGGCTGTCGACGGTGATCGCGCCGCGCCCCGCCGGCACGACATCCGACACGGAGAGATCGCCCCGTTGCACAAGAATGCCGGCCAACGCATTCGCCACCGACTTCGCAATCGAATGACTGAGCAAGGGCGTGTTGACGCCGTACCCAGGCGCATAACGCTCGGCGACAACACGACCGTCATGCACGACGACAACCGCCTTCGTGCGGCGCGGAGGCCCGCTTCCGTCCTCCGCAAACGCCGCATCGACGGCCGCGCGCAAACGCGCGTTATCGGCAACGACAATCTCGCCGCCCGCAATCTCCGGCAATATGGCGTCACCCTGCTGCACAGAGATCGGCGCGGGTAACGCGACCTCCGCATAGACCAACGTGCATCCGCGCCCATCGCGATAGACGGACCGCCGCGCAAAGGTGCCGGCGATGCTCGCCCGCACCTCCCGGCGCACGCGATCGACATCGTAGTGCAGGGCCCAATCGATCAAACCCATCCCCGGTTCCGGCCGAAGGTGTTCGGCATACGCTTCCGCCGGCGGAAGACCGGTCACGAACGTTTTGCTGCACAGCGTCTGCGCGACGGTCCCGCTCGCCTCGGCCAGCAGTGCGCGGTTGCTCCACACGGCAATCGCTAAGGCCGCCAGACCGGCGGCAACCGAAATTCCGATCCACTTTACCAAGAGGGGCCTCCATCGCTCGACAAGCGCGCCGTTGCTCAATATACGAGTAAAGCTCGTATTAGCTACTCGGAGTGGCCGCCGCGCCGCCAACCATGCCTGCGATCAAGAAAGCCATTGATTTGAAACGCAGATCCCCTCGCCGTGCCAACGCCCGCGCGACGGTCGAGGCCATTTTCGAGGCGACGGCTCGCATACTGCAGAGCGAAGGCAAGGCGGCGCTGAACACCAACCTCATCGCCGAACGCGCCGGCGTCAGCATCGGCGCCCTCTACGGCTACTTCCCGAACAAGGACGCGATCCTGCTCGCGATGGCCCGCCGCGAACTCGACCTCGTCCGCGACCGCGTCGCCGACGCCCTGACGCGTGAAGCGAATGCGGACATCCATCCCGTCCGCCGCGCCGTGCGTGCGTTGATCAAAGGCTACGGCACGCGCAGCCGTTCACGCCGCATCCTGATGGAGACGCTGTTCGCGCACGGCGGCAGTGAAGAAATGGCCCGCCCCGTGAATGAGATCGCGAACCTCATCCTCATGCGCAGCGGCGACATCCTGCCGAAGGGGGCCACGCCGCCGTCACCGATCGGCATGTACGTCCTCACCCGCGCCGTCGACAGCGTCATTCGCACGGCGACCTACGAGAACGTCGCGTTCATCGGCTCGCCCGCTTTCGAAGACGAACTCGTTCGCCTCGTCAACGGCTATCTGTCGGAAAGAAATCGCGCGGCCTAGATGACGGTCGCAAGGCGGATCGGCACGGGCTGTGGCGCCGTCAGTCGCTCGCGCGGGAACGAGCACGTGAACGTCGTGCCTTTGCCCAACGTGCTCTCAAGCTTGACCTTGCCGCCGTGCGCCTCCACGAGTCCGCGCACGATGGGAAGGCCCAGACCCGTGCCCTTCTCGCGAGCCGCAACGTCGTGCTGACCTTGCCCGAACGCCTCGAACACCGTGTTGACGTCGGCGGGATCGATGCCGCAACCCGTGTCGCTCACGCCGACCTCCATCCCGCCTGAAGGCGAGCGTCGCGCAAACGCCGTCACCGTCCCGCCTGCGGGCGTGAACTTCACGGCATTCGAAATCAGATTGAGCAGAATCTGGCGTATGCCGCGCTCGTCCGCCAAGAGCAGCGGCAACCCGTGCTCGGCCTCCACCGTCAGCGCCGTGCCGCCTTGCGCCGCCTGCACGGTGAACAGCTTCATGGCCGAGTCGATCGCATCGCGCACGTCGATCTCGACCGCGCGCACGACGTAGCGTCCCGCCTCGATCTTTGCGAGGTCCAAAACGTCGTTGATCAGGCCCAACAGATGGTGGCCGCTGTCGTTGATGTGCTTCGCGTACTCCGTGTATTGCGGCGAACCCAGCGCGCCGAACACCTCGCCTTTCATGATCTCGGAAAAGCCCAGGATCGCGTTCAGCGGCGTGCGCAACTCGTGGCTCATATTGGCCAGAAATTCCGACTTGGCGTGGCTCGCGGTTTCGGCGCGCTGACGCGCTTTGTCGGACTCGATCTTAGCTGCGGTAAGTAGCTCGATGAGGTCGTTGCGGTCCTCGCGCAGCAACAGCATGTCGCGCGCGGTAAGGAACACGTTCCGCGACATGTGAATCATGAAGCCGGTGAAGAACACGGACAACGCCGCGATGCCGAAATAGAACGGCGTGCCTTCGGCAACGGTCGGCGCGATCATGACGAAAGCGCTGGTCCCGATCGACACGGCGGCAAAGCGCGGATAGGGGGCTGCCAACGCCGCCCCGCCGGCCATGTTGCAGGCGTAAACCAAAACCAGAAACAGATGGCTGAGATCGTCGCCATAGCGCCAGAACAAAAGCGGTGGAGCCGTCCAGATCGCGCAGAAGACAGCCATCCCCGCGAACAAGATCCACGACCAGCGCCGCGACTCGCTCGGCGGCGGCGCCGTCTTGCGGAACCAGCGGTGCAGCGACCAGAAGAAGATGCTGGCGGCCACCACGGCGGCGAACCAAACGATCAGAGGTTCGGCCGGCACCCAATGCCAAAGCATCAGCACAAGCGTCGCGCCGATGATGGGAAAGCCCAAAATGCCCGGACTGAAATTCTCGTCGACCAGGCGCAGCTGATCCAGTTCGAGCTTCGCCGCGCGCTCGGGCGACAGCGTGCGCGCGTGCGCCGCTTCGGTGCTACTGCCGAGCACATTTGTTCCCAGCGACATCATCAGCCGTAACGACCGCCCCACCCTAAGGGACCGATGGTGCATCAAAGCCGTTAAGGAAGGCTGGGCGGAGGCGCCGCACCGTCTTGCGCCTGGCGCGCGCATGGTTACGGTGGCGTAAACAACGCAAGCCCAAAGGCCAAACATGAGCGAAGTCTTACTGTTCGAAACACATGGCCCGGTCGCGATCCTGACCATCAACCGCGCCGAGTCGCGCAATCCGCTGGGCCACGACGGCGACGGCGACGCGTTCGCCGCGGCAACGGCGCG
>JAEUMM010000082.1 GCA_016792645.1 Alphaproteobacteria bacterium
AGACGGGCCGCTGGCGAAAATGATGAAGCCGGGGATAGGGACGTACGACCGGTTCAAGGTGTTGTTCGATGCGGCGGCGAAGAAGGCGGGGAAGAAGTATTTCCTCATACCCTATTTCATCGCGGCGCATCCGGGCACGACGGACAAGGACATGTTGAACCTTGCCATCTGGCTGAAGAAGAACGGGTTTCGTGCGGATCAGGTGCAGACGTTCCTGCCGTCGCCGATGGCGAGTGCGACTGCGATGTATCACACGGGGGTAAATCCGCTGCGTGGCGTCAGGCGTGGCGCTTCTGAGCGGGTCGACAGCGTGCGCGGTTTGAAGCAGCGACGTCTGCACAAGGCGTTCTTGCGCTATCATGATCCGGAGAACTGGCCCGACCTGCGCGAGGCGCTGAAGGCGTTGGGGCGCGCGGATCTGATCGGGCCGGGCAAGCAGCATCTGGTGCCGGCGACGCAGCCCGCGGGGACAGGGCTCAAGCGTCCGGCGGGGACGCAGAAGTTCACGACGAAGGGTGTGTTTCCTCGACCGAAGAAGACGACGTCGAGGGCGTGAGGGGGTAACGGGGCATGCGGTTTCTTCAGCAGTTCTTGCTGTTTGTGATTTTCCTGGTCGCGCTGGCCTTCGGTTATGCGGCGTATATCGGGATGGAGTTCGGTGCGCGGCCGCCGGAGTCTTTGAAGGAGCTGACGCCTGCTGCGGACGTGAAGTTCATCGAGGCGAACGGCGTCCGCTTTGCGTACATCGAAGAGGGGCAGGGGCCGTTAGTGCTCTTGTTCCACGGCTATCCGGAAACGGCGCGTAGCTGGGCTTCGGTTCAACATCGCATTGCGGGGGCGGGCTATCGGGTTGTTGCGCCTTACATGCGCGGGTATCCGCCGACGGCGTTTGCGGATGATTATTCCGTCAAGGCGCTGGGGCAGGATGTCGTGTCGCTGATCGATGCGTTCGGCGAGCAGAGTGCGGTTGTCGTCGGGCACGATTGGGGTGCGGCTGCGGTGTATCGCGCGGCGGCGGACAACCCTTCGAAGATCAAGAAGGTCGTCGCGCTGTCGATTCCGCATTCGCGAGCGTTTGCGGGCGACCTGACCGTGTTCTGGGAGGCGCCGCACTTCGTCTACTACCAGTTTCCGTGGGCGGAGCGGCTGTTGTGGAGCCGCGACTTTGCGCATGTCGACCGGATCTACAAGCAATGGGCGCCGAGTTATCAGCCGACGCCGGCGGTGCTTGAGGACATCAAGGCGACGTTGCGGGTGCCGGGTGCGACCGCGAGCACGCTGAACTATTACTGGACTCTGGTGCGCACTGACTCGGCGGAGAGCGCGGCTGCAGCGGCGAAGGACATCACGATGCCGGCGCTGATCATCACTGGTAGCGAGGACGGGCCGATGAGGACCGGCCGGTTCGATAAGGCACGGCCTGCGTTCACAGGGCCTTACAAGCTGGTCGAGATCGGCAAGGTGGGGCACTTCCCGCAGCTTGAGGCGCCGGATCAGACCGGCGAGGCGATCGTCAATTTTCTGCAGCAGCCGTAGCTTTTGCCGCGTTGTAGTTAAGAGTTATTCGCACTAGTGTCGCGGCATGAAATTGAACGAACTGCCCTTCGGCCGCATCGCGCGCGTGAGCGGGATCGAGAGTGCGACGATCGAGCTTGAGGCGAAGCTGCGCGAGGTCGGCTTTGCCGAGGGCGATGAAGTCGAGATGCTGAACCATGGGCCGTTTCGCGGGCGAACGCTTTCGGTGCGGCTCAACCGGTCGATCATCGCCTTGCGTGGCAGCGAAGCGGCGCTCATCGAGGTCGACCTCCTATGACGGCGTTTCGGCTGGCGCTGGTTGGTGCGCCGAATAGCGGGAAATCGACGCTCTTCAACGGACTAACCGGGGGGCGCGCAAAGGTCGCGAATTATGCGGGCGTCACCGTCGAGCGCCGCAGCGGCACGTTCGCGACGCCGCAAGGCCGAGCTGTCGAACTGATCGACTTGCCGGGGATCTACGGGTTGTCGGCGCGGTCGCTGGATGAGCGCATTGCGGTTGACGTCATCCGCGGCGCGCAGGGCGAGGCGTTTGCGCCTGACGCCTTGTTGGTGCTGATCGACGCAGCTGACTTGCGGACGCATTTGCATTTGGCGTTGCAGTTGAAGTCGCTCGGCCGGCCGATGTTGCTGGTTCTGAATATGATCGACCTCGCGGAGCGCGACGGCGTGGTCATCGACGTCGCGAAGCTTGAGCAGCTGGTCGGCTTTCCGGTGGTGACCACCTGCGCGACGCGTAAGGCGGGTCGGGCAGCCTTGCTGGCGCGGCTTGACGAGTTGGCCGATGTGAAGGCTGTGGCAGTCGGCGACGCCGGCATCGACGATGTGCGATCGGCGCAACGCGCGGCGCGGGCGATCGCCAAAGAGGTCATCCTGAAAGAGCCGGTGATGAACCGGTTTACGCGTGCCGTTGACCAGGTCGTGCTGCATCCGGTGGGCGGGATACTGATCCTGCTTGCGGTGCTGTTCTTCATGTTTCAAGCGGTGTTCACCTGGGCCGAAGTGCCGATGGGGGCAATCGAGGACGGGTTCGCCGCGTTGGGCGATTGGGTCAATGCAACGTTGCCGGACAATTGGGTCCGGAGCCTCATCGTTGACGGCATTATTGCGGGCGTCGGCAGTGTGATCGTGTTTCTGCCGCAGATCATCATTTTGTTCGCGTTCATTCTGGCCTTGGAAGCGTCGGGGTATATGGCGCGCGCGGCGTTCCTCATGGACGAATTGATGCTGCGGGTGGGGTTGAACGGACGCGCGTTTATTCCGTTGCTGTCGAGTTTCGCTTGCGCGATCCCGGGCATGATGTCGGCGCGGACGATCGAGAATGAGAACGATCGGCTGACGACCATTCTCGTGACGCCGCTCATGACGTGTTCGGCGCGGATCCCGGTCTACACGCTGATGATCGGAGCCTTCATTCCACCGAAGGCCGTCGGCATCTTCAATTTGCAGGGGATCGTGCTGTTCGGCCTTTTTGCAATCGGCATCGCGAGCGCGATCACCGTTGCGTTCGTGCTGAAGCGGACGCTGACGAGGGGGCGGCCGCAACCGCTTCTCATCGAGATGCCGACCTACAAGCTGCCCGACCCGATGGACTTTGCCGTCAATCTCTGGCTTCGGGCGTGGGCGTTCCTGAAGCGCGCGGGCCGCTTCATTTTTGGGATATCGATCGCGCTGTGGTTCTTGGCGAGCTACCCGAGTTCGGCCAACGGCATTCGCGAGACCTATGCAGGGATGCTGGGCAGCTGGCTTGAGCCGCTTCTCAAGCCGATCGGATTCAATCTGGAGATCGCGATTGCGCTGGTGCCGGGTCTTGCGGCGCGCGAGGTTGCCGTTGCTGCGCTGGGCACCGTCTATGCCGTGCAAGTTTCGGACGACAACACGGCGGGTCTTGCGCAGGCGCTTCAAGGGGCTTGGTCCTTGCCGACAGCGTTGGCATTCCTGGCTTGGTATGTGTTTGCGCCGCAGTGTCTTGCCACGCTCGCGGTCGCACGGCGCGAGATGAACTCGTGGCGCTGGACGCTGTTCATGGCGGCCTATCTGCTGGTGCTCGCCTATGTCGCGGCCGGGGTGACGTATTGGACAGCGGTTTGGGCGGGGCTCTAGACGCGCCAGGCGCGGATGCGGGATTCGATGGCGGGGCCCCAGTTCAATGCGATGGTTCTGCCTGAGCCCATTTCGGCTATGAAAATGCTGTCGCGCGGTCCCAGATGCTGGATGAACTCGTTCTGCAGCGCGCCGATCGTGGTGGACTCCGCTCGAAGGAGCCAGATGCGGTCACCCAGACGAAAGGGTTGGCCAAAACCCGCCATCGCCGACTCCAACGGTCCGCTTGGCTTGGTGTGAAGTTCGGCGACGATGATGAAGCGCCCGATAGCGGGCTTTTGCGTCGAAACGTTGGTCATTGGCGCGATAACGTGCGGCTGCCGGTCGAGTTCCCGGTTTCCACACCTTAAGGGCCAGGTTGTTACGCGGTTGCTACTGAATCCTCGGACTCTGCGGCGACGCGGTCGAAGGCTCGGGCCAGAACCTCAGCGTCTTGGGCGCCCGAAACCAGCATTTTTCCACCGATCAGGTAGGTTGGCACGCCTTCAATGCCGATCTTGCGGGCCATGGAATCTTCATGCTGAACCTTTTCGAGGTCAGCCTCGGAGTTGAGTAGTTCTTCAACCAACTCAGCGTCCATACCTGCGTCCGCGCCGATTTGGATGAGCGTCGGGAGGTGGCCGATGTCGGCCCCGTCGATGAAGTAGCGGTGGAAGAGCAGTTCAACCAGCTTGTCCTGGACACCCATCGAATGGGACCAGCGGATGAGACGGTGCGAGTTGATCGTGTTGGGCGTGCGCGTAATCTTCTCGAAGGCGAACTGGATGCCTTCGTCCTCGCCAGCCTTGAGCAACGCGTTGTGGATCGGCCTGATCTTGTCCGATGAGCCGAACTTGCGCTCCATGTAGGCCTTGCGGTCGACGCCTTCGAGCGGTGTCGTCGGGTCCAGTTGGAACGGACGCCAGCGTACGTCGAATGTGATTTGCGAACGCAGACGCATCGCCCTCTCGAGGCGGCGTTTGCCGATGTAGCACCACGGACAGACGGTGTCTGATATGACGTCGATTTGCATGGGGTCAGAAGATAGGCATGGAAGCACGCAACAGAAAAGCGGATTTCGCAGTTTCGTTTTTCGCGTTGCGACGCTTAAGGATAATTGTCCGCAACCTTTTTGGGTAGACACATGGCATCGCACGTCACGTTCGATCTTTCGGGGCAGACCGCATTCATCACGGGCGCAACCAGCGGCTTCGGTGCGCGCTTCGCCGAGGTGCTGAGCGATGCGGGCGCCAAGGTCGTCATTACCGGGCGACGCGTCGAGCGGTTGCAGACACTTAAGGCAAAGATCGAGAACAAAGGCGGACAGGCGATCGCCCTGCCTATTGATGTGACTAACGTTGCGGCTATTCGCGCGTGCGTCGACGCGGCGGAACGTGAGGCGGGACCTATCGGAATCCTCGTTAACAATGCCGGGTTGAACGTGCAGGCGAGTGCGACTGCGCTCAGCGAGGCCGACTACGACACGATCATGGATACGAACGTAAAGGGTGCGTTCTTCGTGGCGCAAACCGTCGGGTCGCGCATGGTGCAGCACAAGATCCAGGGGCGAATTGTTAACATTGCTTCGATCGGCGCGATGAAGGCCCTGCCGGGACTGGTTGCGTACAGCATGTCGAAAGCCGCGATTGCGATGATGACAAAGGGCTTGGCCCGCGAGTGGGCGAAAAATCACATAGCGGTCAATGCGATGTGTCCGGGGTTCATCGAAACCGAGCTGAACAGCGATTGGTTCGCGACGGAGGGCGGCAAGAAACAGGTCGCCAGTTTTCCGCGCCGGCGGTTGGGGCGCGAAGAGGATCTCGACGCCACACTGTTGCTACTGTGTTCACGGCATGCGGGATTCATCACCGGCTCGCTGTTCACGCTGGATGACGGACAGCTGCTGGGGTGAGTCCTGGGCGCAACTGGTGTTGCCGCACGGCCCGCGTTAAGCACGAGCAGACGACATGAGTCGGTTATGCGCATGCAACTTGGCGCGTGGACAAGGGTGTTGGTCGGTGCTGGGGCTTTGTGTGCCGCAAACGAGGCACTTGCCGACAGTGCGGCTGTATTGCTTGACGATGGGGCGTTGATCTTCGACGGCCGTCTTCGGCTTGAGACCGTGGAGCAGGACGGCTTTGCCGACGATGCCGTCGCGCCGACGTTCAGGGCGCGCCTTGGATTTCAGAGCGGTGCGTTCCTGAATCTCCAGGTGTTGGTAGAGGGCGAGGGCGTCGTGCACCTCGGCGGCGATTTCAACGACACCGTGAACGGCAACGTCAGCTATCCGGTCGTCGCCGATCCCGACGGCTTCGAGTTGAACCGGCTGCAGATTGCGTATTCCGGTTTGCCCGAGACGCTCGTCACAGTTGGACGGCAGCGGATCAACTTGGACAACCAGCGGTTCGTCGGTGCCGTCGCGTTTCGGCAAAACGAGCAGACCTTCGACGCGATACGGGCGACGAATAGAAGCGTCGACGGCCTTGT
The DNA here is from genome assembly GCA_016792645.1 of Alphaproteobacteria bacterium. Classification (GTDB taxonomy): domain Bacteria; phylum Pseudomonadota; class Alphaproteobacteria; order Micropepsales; family Micropepsaceae; genus SZUA-430. The sequence goes on from JAEUMM010000082.1 coordinate 6,103, forward strand.
CCTCGACTACATGTTCGTGAATCAGGTGAACCGCTTTTTCGGCAACGAAAGTGCGCAGGGCGAATTTGAGGGGCCGACGCATCTCTTCAATGCGTCATATGCGGTGCCTCGGTTCGGGACGTTGACCGGCTATGTCTATCTCTTGGATTTGGAAGAGGCACCGGCGCTGTCGACGGCCACCTTCGGTGGGCGGTTGTCGGGGAAAGGGAAGCTGGGCGAGGACGCGTCGGTTCGGTACGCCGTCGAGTACGCTTACCAGAAGGACTACGCGGACAATCCGCTGGACGTCGGTGTGCACTACGGTCACGGCGAGGTTGCTGTCGCGTATCAGGGCTTCGGGATTTTAGGTGGGGTTGAGACGCTGGAGGGCGACGGCTCGGTGGGGTTCTCGACACCGCT
>JAEUMM010000126.1 GCA_016792645.1 Alphaproteobacteria bacterium
GTGATCTTCACCGCGAAGGTCGAACCCGGCGCGAACGTCGTGGTCTTCGGCCTGGGCGGCATCGGCCTCAACGTAATCCAGGGCGCAAAGCTCGCCGGCGCCGACATGATCGTGGGCGTCGACGTGAACCCAAAGCGCGAAGCCTTGGGCCGCAAGTTCGGCATGACCCACTTCGTCAACCCGAAAGAGGTGAAAGGCGACATCGTCCCCCACCTCGTCGAACTGACGAAGGGCGGTGCCGACTACAGCTTCGAATGCGTCGGCAACACGACGCTGATGCGTCAGGCGCTGGAGTGCTGTCACAAAGGCTGGGGCGTCTCGACCGTCATCGGCGTGGCAGGCGCGGGTCAGGAGATCTCGACGCGCCCCTTCCAACTCGTCACCGGCCGCGTCTGGAAGGGCTCGGCCTTCGGCGGCGCCAGGGGCCGCACCGACGTGCCGAAAATCGTCGACTGGTACATGGACAAGAAGATCAACATCGACGACCTGATCACCCACAAACTCCCGCTGGAGCGCATCAACGAGGGCTTCGACCTGATGGCGAAGGGTGAATCCATCCGCAGCGTGGTCGTCTATTAGGGCCATGCCGGCCCGCGCGTAACCATGATCGGCCGGGCACAGACGCCGGATTCATCCGCGGCGTGTGCCCCCGTCACTAGCTGCAAGTCCGCCCCCGTGTTAACAGCAATCAAGAACAATGGGGCAGGTCGATGGTACGCGTGGCGTTTTCAGTTCTTTCGCTTCTCCTTTTGGGTTCCTTTGCCGCAACCGCGGCCGAGCCCAAGCTTTACCGCGACATGGACGGTCGCTTCATCGTCAACGTACCCGACGGCTGGACCGCCACGGTCCCCAAGGCGGACAGCGAAAGCGAAATCGCCCTCATGATGGCGTCCTCTGCTGACGAAAAGGTCAAGGGCGGCGCCTGCTTCGTAGCCGTCAAACAGATGTCCAACACCCGCGACGCCGCACAAGCCGACCTGGACGAAGCCTTCGGCGAGGTCATGAACGACAAGTTCTGGAAGTCGGTTTTCGCGGCCTCGGGCATCAAGGACGCCAAGATCGAAAACAGCGGCAACCGTATGCAGAAGGGCCGCAAGGTCTTCTATGTCGTCGCGACCGTCACTGCGCAAGACGGCGGCAGCGCACCCGAACTCGCGACCGGCCGCCAGGAAGTGCATCCGGTGCCGGGCAGCCTGCAATTCGTGCAGTGCGTCGCGGCCAAGAGCATCTACAAGCAGATGGAGCCGGCCTTCAACGCGATCTTCGCGTCGTTCGAGCCCAAACCCAACCAGCTGATCGTTGAGGCCCCCGCAAAGGGAACGCCCTCGGTGCTCACGCTCGCCGCCTCGGAAGGCGGCACCACGCGTATCATTGCGCAGAACACCGCGAACGTGCCCGCGCTGGGGACGGGCGTCACCGCCGGCATCGCGGTCGCGGGATCGGGCGCTTGGGAAATCTGCGAAGGCGTGAACTACTCCGGCACCTGCAGCGTCGTGACGGGTGAGACGGCTCAGCCGCTCCGTATCGGCTCGGTCCGCCGCTACATCGGTGGCGAACTCGACGTCAAGAGCGCCGCCGCCGCCATCGCCGAGACGACGACCGCCGCTTTCAAATCCGCCCCCGCCACAATCCAACAGGCCAAACGCTAATGCGCCACCGTTTCGCAGCCACCGCCATCGCCGCAGCATTGGCGCTTACCACGTCGGCGGTCGCAAACGCCGACGACAGATACTTCAACGAAGGCAAGCAGTTCGAGGTCACGGTCCCAACCGGTTGGAAGCAAATCGCCGGCGACGGGGGCATGATTGACCTCGTGCTCTCCTCGCCGCGCTTTGAGGCGACAATGGGCCTCTGCGTCCTGATCAGCCGCGATATCGCCGACACCCGCAAGGACAGCCAGGCGAAGATCGATGAAGAGGCCGGCGCGGCGATCAACGACGCCTTCTGGCGCGAGGTGATGACCGACAAGAACACGACGGTGACGTCGGTTCAGTCCAAGAGCGAAATGAGAGGCGGCCGCCGCGTCTACTTCGGCACCGTGGGCGTCACCAGCCTCATCGATGGCAAATCAGTCAATCTGCAGATCGAGATGGTGCTCCACGTCATGCCCGGCAAAGGCATGATGGGCCAATGCGGCGTCGAGGTCGCCCAGTTGGACGCCGAAAAGATCGACATCCAAACCATCATAAACAGCTACAACTCGACAGGTTCAGGCGTGGTTGCCTCCGCGGATCCGCATCACAATCACGGATCGGCGGCGAAACTATCCAACACCCTCACCGAAGCGCTGACGGCCGGCGCGAAGGATATGATCGGCCGCATGGCGCACCCGCAAAAGCCGTAACGCACGCTCAATACAACTGTGATCTGACTCACTGGTCAGATCACAGACTGACCGTTAAGCCTATGCGCTTCACCTCACGAAGGAGCGCACCATGCTGTGTCGATCGGTTCTCGTCGTCTCCGCGCTGTACGCGCTTAGTTGTGGTCAGGCTTTCGCCGTCGAATACCTCGATCGCAACAACCAGTTCAAAGTGGCGATCCCGGACGGCTGGGAAAAGATCACGCCGGACTCCGACCAGATCGATGCCGTGCTGCGCTCGCCGCGCCACGAAACAACACGCGGCACTTGCGCCCTCGTCGCCGATCCGTTCCCGGCCACCCGCGGCATGTCGCAAAACCAAATCAACGAAGAGATGTTGCCGCACATCAACGAAGCCTTCTGGCGCAGCGCACTCAGCCCGCTGAGCACCACCGACCTGATCGTGGATGAGGCCAGCAGCGAGCTGCGCAAAGGCAAGCGCGTTTACACCACGACCGTACGCCTGCAGGGCAAAGTCGACGGCGCCGACATTTGGGCGCAGATGCGCGCCACGCTGCAAATCGCCCCCGACCAGATCGCCATGGCAAGCTGTGTGGTACGGCTTGACCACGCCGCCACCGAGGCCGCCGACATCAAGACGGTGTTGAACTCGTTTGAAGGCCTCGGCGCGCAAGTCGTGGCGCAACGCCCGATGCCGCCGGCCGCGACCCTCCTTCTCTTCGCCGGTCCGCGCTTCGACGGCAGCCACCGCGCATTGACCCAAGACATGCCGAACCTGTTCCAAGCCGGCTGGAGCGTGCCGGCAGGCAGCTTCGCTCTCCAGGGGTACGGGCTGTGGGAGGTCTGCGATGGGATGAGCTACAGAGGCAATTGCCGCGTTCTCGCGGGCGCAGCAAGCGCGGCAACCAGCAAAAATTACCGGCCGTTGCGCATCGGTTCCGCGCGCCGCATCGCCCTGCCGAACGACCCGCGTAACGCGATCGGCTTGCTGTCCGCCACCGTCACCGCACAAGCGGTAGAGAACGTGGGCAAACTATCAAAGAGCCGCCGCCGCTGATTGGCGGCCGAGGGCGCGCCTGCGTTGGCGCGCCCCACTGGCCAAACGCGAACACCGGCGTATGATCAAACCTGCTTTCGCGCGGGCAGGGGACATCGGATGCGCGCTCTCATCATCGCAGCACTCGCGCTCGCAAGCCTTGCCCGCGCGGCATCGGCCGCCGACGCGCCGGTCCATCTCGTTGCCGGTTACAAAGCGCTGTTCACCTGCAGCGCCACGTTCCTGTCCAGCCGGTCCACCGATCAAATCGCGCGCAACGAGCTGACCGGGATCTATCCCGAATACACCGCGCCAATGAAGAAGTTGGCGGCGGCGCAGATCGATCGCCGGCGCGGCTGGGTGAGCGTCACCTACGACCCGCAAATGCCGCCGCGCATGGCCTTCTATCGCGGCACACTGGGCTGCGTTCTATTGCCGCCCGGCGCCGGCTCGAGCCTGCGCCTGGTCGGCGTCACGCTGCCCGATGAACGCGACAAGGCGCGCGACATCGCCTGGCCCGGCGGCGACCGCATGACCGACACGCCGCTCGGCGTCAACGCACGTCACAAGCTGGGGCCTGTCCTAAAAGCCGCCTTCGACGCCAAGACCTACGGCAAAGACTCCCGCACCAGCGCCGTGGTTGTCGCCTCGCGCACGAAGCTCCTGGCCGAAGCGTATGCGCCCGACAGCGGCGTCTACATCCCGCAGCGCACGTGGAGCGTCGCGAAGTCGCTGATGGGCGCCGTCATCGGTGTCGCGGTCAAGGAGCGGCTGATCAACATTGACGAGCCCGTGGCATTCCGCTCATGGGCGGCGCCCGGCGATCCGCGCGCGAAGATCACGTTCCGTCACCTGATGAACATGGCAAGCGGTCTCGACGCGGGCGCGGCGGGCAACCGCACCGACGAAGTCTATTTCGGCGGCGGCCTCGTCGAAGAGCACGCGATGACGCGCGAGTTGGCCGCCGCGCCGGGCATGCATTGGAACTACGCCAACAACGATACGCTGCTACTCTCCTACGGCCTACGCGAGCGCATTCGCGACGATCGCGTCTACCTCGCATACCCATACGAAAAACTCTTCCGCCGCATTGGCATGCGCCACACAACGGCCGAAACCGACTGGGGCGGCACGTTCATCCTCTCAAGCCAAGTCTGGACCACCGCGCGCGACCTCACCCGCTTCGGCCTGCTGCTGCTGAACGACGGCAAGTGGGCGGGCCAGGACATCCTGCCCGCGGGCTGGGTGAAGTACATGGGCACCCCCGCGCCGGCGCAGCCGCCGCTGGAGCGCGCCAACGGCGATCAACTGCCGGGCTATGGCGCACAGATTTGGCTGTTCGGGAAACGCCACGGTCTGCCCGAAGGCACCTTGGCGGCGCAAGGCAATCGCGGGCAGTATGTGGTCGTCGTACCGTCGCGTGGGCTGGTCATCGTGCGCCGGGGCTATGATGGCGACGGCGCACGCTTTGCCGTCGACAAGTTTGCCATCGATGTGCTGAAAGCGCTGCCGTGAAGGAGAACGACTGAGTATGCGCCTACTGACCTGTCTCGCCGTCGCAGTCGCGTCCGCTTTGACGCTGGCATCCGCCGAAGCCAAAGAGCCTTGGGTACGCAACACGATCTACTTCGATCCCGACACGGTCACGATCGGCGTCGTCGCACGCGAAATCATCTCTGACCTGGCCGAAGAGGTCATCAAAGAGGGCGCAACGAGGGTCGTCATCGTCGGCCACTGCGATACCGCCGACAAGGCGCCGACGCTCCTGTCGCGCTATCGTGCCAAGGGTGTCGCCGACATCATGCGTGCCAAAGGCGTTCCGCAAAATGTCGTCATCGAGGTCGTCGGCGCGGGCACAAGCACACCCGCCGTAAAAACGGCCCCCAACATTCACGAGCCGCACAATCGCCGGGCCACCATCGCCTTCTAGGAGCTGGCACCAGCGATGCAGCTGATCTCAAAGACGTACTGGGGTGGCGCGCCGATGAATATGCGGCGCCTGCCCGACGCGTTCGATCTTGAGAGTCTCATTCTCAAAGCACCGGATTTCCGCGAGCACCGCGCGCTATTCTGGACGCCGAAGAAAAGTCCGAAGCCAAAGACCGGCATCGTGGTCATGCATCCGCGCGCCGACTTCACGCATCACTACGTGATCCCGCGGCTGGTCGACGCCGGCATCGCTTGTCTCGGCGCAAACTCACGCAACCCGAACAACGATGTCACGACCATCCACGAAGAAATCATCTTGGACGTGGCCTCGGCCGTCTCGTTTCTGAAGAAACGCGGCGTCCAGAATGTCTTGCTTGTTGGAAACTCCGGCGGTGGCGCGTTGAACGGCTTCTATCAAGCGCAGGCGAAGAAGGCGAAGGGTGCCCGCGTCGCCAAGACGCCGGGCGGCCGCCGCACGCACCTGAACGACGCGGAGTTGATCCCTGCCGACGGCATGGTCTACATCTCGACCCACCGGGGCGAAGGCATGATCATGAACGAGATCATCGACCCGTCGGTCGTCGACGAAATCCAGCCGCAACTGACCGACCCGTCGCTCGACATGTACGACGAACGCAACGGGTTCAAGACGCCGTCAAAGATCGACGGCTCCGACGCGCAGTGGTCGCGTTATGACGAAGCTTTCCTGAAACGCCACCGCGCCGCGCAGATTGAACGTGTCAAACGCATCGACGCCATCGCCCGCGCCATGATCGCCGAGAACGAACGCGCCGAAACACTGCACAACGATCCCGATTTCGCAAAACTGCCGCCCGGCAAGCAGCGCGACATCCTGCGCCGCGAAGCGTTCGAACCCGTACTCACGATCTACCGCACGATGGCCAACCCGCACTACGTCGACAACCACATCGACCCGTCCGCGCGCGACTACGGCTCGATCTTCTCCCCACGTCCCGATCTGATGAACTGGAAATTCTTCGGCTTCGGCCGTCAATCGACCCCGCACGCCTGGCTCTCGACGTGGTCCGGCGTATCGAGCCAGGCT
>JAEUMM010000145.1 GCA_016792645.1 Alphaproteobacteria bacterium
GCCGCGAATTTGCGAGCAATCTCACGAACGTCATCCGCGGCCTCTATCTCGAAGCGCACGGCTACAAGATCCGCGTCACCGAACTCGTCGGTTTCGAACACACGATGAAGAACGAGCTGATCCTCGCCGAACGCCACCAACGCGCGAACGCCCAGGCGAAGGGCGAACTCGTCGCGCTGCTGAAACAGTTGCCCGCGCGTCCGGCGTTGGTCGCCGATCTCCAGGTGGAGGCCTCATGAAATACGTCCGCATGCCGATCGAGATCGAGTCGCCCGAGGAGCAGGGTTACGACACGATCCGCTTCAACCTCTCCGAAAGCTCGATGCGCGACCGCAAGTTGTCCGAACTCGGCCTCGGCATTGATGACCTGGTGCTCGCCTACGGCGTCCACCGCGGCGCGCCCGGCTTGCGCGCACTGATCGCCAAGCAAAGCGGCGTCGACGAAGCGCAGGTGCTGACGACCGCGGGCGCCGCCGGCGCGCTCTTCATCATCGCAACGACGCTGCTCGAGAAGGCCGACCACCTGATCGTCGTGCGCCCGAACTACGCGACGAACATCGAAACCCCGCGCGCGATCGGCTGCGCGATCGACTATGTGGACCTCGCGTTCGAGGACGGCTTCCGCCTCGACGCCGTGCGCATCGAACGCTTGATCCGCGCCGAGACGAAACTGATCTCGGTGACGACGCCGCACAACCCGACCGGCGTCGCCCTCAACCGCGACACGCTGAACCGCCTGATCGCACTCGCCGAGCAAAAGGGCATCCGCCTCCTCGTCGACGAAACCTATCGCGACATGTCGTTCGTGCCTCAACTTCCCGTCGCAGCGTCGTTGAGCGACCACGCGATCAGCGTCGCCTCGATGTCGAAGTCCTACGGCATCCCCGGCATCCGCGTCGGCTGGGTCGTGAACCGCGACGCGAAGCTGATGGAACGCTTCCTCGCCGCGAAGGAACAGATCGGCATCTGCGGCTCGATCGTCGACGAACGCATCGCCGAGGTGGCCCTCGAACAGCGCGACGCCTGGCTCTCAACCGTCGCGCGCGAACTCGAAGCCGCCCGCGCCATCGTCGAACACTGGCTCGCCCGCGAATCGCGGATAGAATGGGTCAAGCCCGAAGGCGGCTGCGTCTGCTTCCCGCGCATCCGAAAGGACGCAAGCGTTGACGTCGAAAAGTTCTACCGCGTGCTGGCGCAAGACCACGCCGCCGCCGTCGGCCCCGGCCATTGGTTCGAGCAGGACAAGCGCTTCATGCGCATCGGCTTCGGTTGGCCGACGCCCGACGAACTCAAGGGCGGTCTCGCCGCAATCTCGGCGACCCTCGATAAAGCCGGCCGTTAACACAACCGATGCGTGAGAGAATCCTGTGCGCCGCCCATGTTCCGACAAATTGTTGCTTGTAGGATAGCCCGTCGAGCCATACCTGACTCCCGTGCTGCCGATCGCATGGCTGAACGATCCGGACCGCCGCCAGTGAGCACAGATCTCTCGCCGCCCCGCGCGTTCGCCCCGCGGCTGTGGCGCTATCAAGCCGAGCGTTTCCCGCTCGCCAATCACGGTGTGCTGACGCTCGTGTTCGCGGTCGCGGCGTGTGCGTTCGCTGCGGCGCTCGCAGGCACGACACCCGCACCCGCAGCGATCGCACTCGCAGGCGTAGCGGGCCTCTGCCAGTTCGCACTGCTGCGCATCGCCGACGAGCACAAGGACTTCGACACCGACAAGGCGCACCGCCCGTATCGCGCTGTGCCGCGCGGGCTGATCTCGCTTGGTGAACTTCGCAGCATTGGCGCCGTCGCCGCCGCCGTGATGCTGATCGCTGTCGGTGCGGCGCAAAGCATCGGCCTAGCACTGCTGACATTCGCGCTCTGGGCCTACTTCGCGCTAATGACAGCGGAGTTCTTCGTGGGCGAGTGGTTGAAGCGCCGCGCGGTCGTCTATCTTCTTTCGCACATGGTGATCACGCCGCTGCTCGCCTGGGTGATGGCCGGGTTTCAACTCGCCCACGACGGCGTCGCCCTGACCGCGCTCCCCGCGCAAGCCTCCGCGTTCCTAATCGCGATCCTTCTGCTCGGCGTCGTGCTCGAACTCGGCCGCAAGATCCGCGCGACGCAAGACGAAGAACCCGGCGTCGAAACCTACAGCGCCCTCTGGGGCGCAGTGCGCGCCCGCACATATTGCCTCGCCACCGCCGTTGCCGCAGCGGCAGCGACGGTCGCTGCGGTCTGGCAAATCCAAGGCTCCGTGACGGCCGCCACCTTGGTCGTCGGCACAGGCCTTGCGATCTTGGGGCTAGCGGCAACCCGCTTCACCCCTTCTCAACCGGGCGCCGGTAAACGGATCGAGCAATCATCGGGAGCCTTCGCCTTGGCCGTCCTTCTCGCGCTCGGCGCAGCGCCGCACGTCGGCGCATTGCCGTGAGCGCCCCGATCATCGCCCGCGCCGTCGCCGATCCACCGCTCGCCCTTTACGGCGGCAAGGCGGTCGGGCTCTGCCGTCTGCAGGCATTGGGCTTTCGTGTGCCGCCGTGGTTCGTGGTGACGCCGCGCGCCTTCGAACGCAGCGCGCAACCCGGACAAGCACCCGCCTATGTCGCGCCGTCGCCCGAGGTCGCCGACGAAATCGCCGCCGAACTCGCGCGCCTGTTCCCGCCCGACGCAAAACTCGCTGTGCGTTCGAGCGCCGCCGAAGAAGACGCGCTCGGCCACTCCTTCGCCGGCCAATTCGCGAGCTATCTGAACGTCGCCCCGCGCGACGCCGCAACGCGCGTCGCCGACGTCTGGCATTCGGCCTTCACGCCCGAACTCGAAACCTATCGCAAGCACCACGGCCTCACGCACGCGAACGTGCCCGCCGTGATCGTGCAGCGCATGGTCGACGCGGAGGCCGCGGGTGTCGCCTTCACCGCCGATCCCGTAACCGGCGCGACCGACCGCACGATCGTCAACGCGGTGCGCGGTCTTGCCGATCGTCTCGTCGCGGGCGAGACGTTGGGCGACACCTATGTGCTCGACCGCGCCGGCGCGTCGATCGAACGCACGCTCGCCGGCGACAAGCCGGTCTTAAGCGATGCGATGCTGAAACAGGTCGCCGACGCCGCCGCCCGCATCGCAGAGGCCGAACGCTGCCCACAGGACATCGAATGGGCGGTCGAAGGCGGCCAACTGCATCTCTTGCAAGCCCGCCCGATCACGACGCTCGCGATCGGCGGGACGGAGCGCGTGCTCTGGGACAATTCGAACATCGTCGAAAGCTACAGCGGCATCACGACGCCGCTGACGTTCTCCTTCGCCGCACGCGCGTACGAGGCCGTCTATCGCGAGCTCGCGATGGTGCTGGGCGTTTCGCGCACCCGCCTCGACGAACAGGGCGCCGTCTTCCGCAACATGATCGGCCTGATCAGGGGCCGCATCTACTACAACCTGCTGAACTGGTACCGCGCGCTCGCCCTGCTGCCCGGCTTCCAAATGAACCGGCGCTTCATGGAACAGATGATGGGCGTCGACCGCGCCCTCCCGCGCCACCTGATCGAAACGGTGGTCGGCGACGGAAAGATGTCACCACTCGCCCACATCGCCGACGGCGCGCGTCTGGTCACGACCGCCGCAAGCCTGATCTGGAAGCGCCTCTTCCTCGCGCGCTCGATCAGAGCGTTCCAAGCCCGCGTCAACGCCGCACTCACCGGCTTGGACGATCTCTCGCGCGCCAGCTACCAAGACCTCGCGATGGACTACCGCCGCATCGAGGCAAAACTCCTGCGCGCCTGGACGCCGCCGCTCGTCAACGACCTCTGGTGCATGATCGCCTTCGGCGTCGCCAAAGGCCTCACACGCAAATGGGCCGGCGACGAAAGCGGCGCCCTGCTCAACGCCGTCCTCACCGACCAAGGCGGCATCGTCAGCGCCGAACCGCCACGCCTGATCGCCGAGATGGGCGACAAACTCCGCAGCGACAAAGCACTCCTCGCGCGCATCGAATCCGCCACCATCGGCGAAGCCATCGACGCACTCCACCAAGACCGCGTGTTGGGCCCGCTCTACCGCGCCTACATCGAACGCTTCGGCGACCGCTGCCTCGGCGAACTGAAGCTCGAAAGCGCAACGCTGACCGACGACCCGCGCCCGCTCTGGACCGCGATCCTAAGCGCCGCGCGCCGCCCAACACCACCACCGAAGACAACCAAGAACGCAATGGAGAAAGTGGAGGAGGGCGTCGGCCAACACCGCTTCCGTCTCGCCATTCTCAAATTCGCGCTCAACGAAGCGAAAGCCCGCGTGCGCGACCGCGAGAACATGCGCTTCGAACGCACGCGCGTCTTCGGCCGCGCCCGCCGCCTGTTCCTGGAAATGGCAAAACGCCTCGTCGCCGCGCGCGTCATCCCAAACCGCGACGACGTCTTCTATCTGACCGTCGAAGAATTGCTCGCGCTCGCCGAAAGCTCCGCGACCGCGGCATCGCTCCCCGCCATCGCCGCCGCGCGCCGCGCGGAGTTTGAAACCTACAAAGCGCAAGGCGACCTGCCGCGCCGCTTTGAGACCGTCGGCGCGCCGGCGCTACGCCCCATCATTCCCGTGAAAAGCGAATCGCCGGCCGACGAAGACCCGACGCTGCGCCGCGGCCTCGGCTGTTCGGCCGGCACGATCCGCGGCCGCGCGCGCGTCATCCGCGATCCGCACGGCGCAACGCTCGACCACGGCGATATCTTGATTGCGGAATTCACCGACCCGGGCTGGATCACCGTTTTCGCCAACTGCGCCGGCCTCGCCGTCGAACGCGGCAGCCTCCTCTCGCACAGCGCTATCGTCGCGCGCGAATTGGGCCTGCCCGCCGTCGTCGGCGTGCCGGATCTGCTCGCCTGGATCAACGACGGCGACGTCGTCGAGATTGACGGCACCGCGGGCACCATCCGCAAACTCCCGGCGAACGTCGTGCTGGCCAAACCAAAGGCCGCCGAATGAGCAGTACCGAAGTAGCGGGCAAAGCGGCGTTCACCGGCATTCGCTACGCGCAATGCTGGGAAGATGCCGACATCCTGCTCGAAGGCCTGGACGTCAAACCGGGCGACATCTGCCTGTCGATCGCCTCCGCCGGCGACAACGCGCTGGCGATGTTGACGAAGGACCCGTCGCGCGTCGTCGCCGTCGACCTTAGCGCCGCGCAACTCGCCTGCCTCGACCTCCGCTGCGCCGCCTATCGCACGCTGGACTACGACGCCTTCCTCGAACTCTACGGCGCGCGTACCAGCGTCCGGCGCGGCGACCTCTACGACAAATGCCGCCCCAACCTGCGCGATCCGCAGTCGGGCGAATTCTGGGACGAACGCCGCGCCGCGCTGACGGCGCAAGGCTTCGGCGCGCTCGGCAAGTTTGAACGCTACTTCCGCATCTTCACGCGCTGGGTCTTGCCGTTCGTCCACTCGCGCGCCGACGTTGACGAACTGTTGCGCGCCAAGACGGGCGACGAACGCAAAGTCTTCTTCGACGACAAGTGGAACTCCGGCCGTTGGCGCCTACTCTTCGGCGTCTTTTTCTCGAAGACGGTGATGGGCCTGCTCGGCCGCGACCCGCGCTTCTTCGACTACGTCGAGGGCGATCTGAAAACGCACCTGATGGGCCGCGTCCGCCACGCCGCCGTCGACCTCGACCCCAGCGACAATTCCTATTTGCATTGGATCCTGAACGGCCGCTTCAACGGCGCATTGCCCGTGGCGCTGCGACGCGAAAACTACGACACGATCCGCACGCGCATCGACCGCATCGAATGGCACGAAGCGGCGCTTGAAGACGCCATCGACGATCTCGCCCGCGCCGGCGCGCGCCCCGCCCGCTATAATTTGAGCGACATCTTCGAATACATGTCGGCCGAGAACACGGCGACCGTTCTCGCCAAACTCGCGGCCAACGGCAAGAAGGGCGGCCGCCTCGCCTACTGGAACATGATGGTCCCGCGCAGCCGCCCCGCCTCACTCGCTCATGCGCTGAAGCCGCTCGACAAACTGTCGAAGGATTTGTTCCTGAAGGACAAAGCCTTCTTCTACCGCGCCTTCGTCGTGGAAGAGATCCAATGATCCACGGCGCCGTCGCGACGGTGATCCTGATCGTCGGCCTCGTCGGCGCGATGGCGATCATGAGCCGCCTCGTCGCGACGGGCGCCGTGCATCCCGAAGTCAGCCGTAAGGCGCTCCACGTCTGCATGGGCATCTCGTGCATCGCGCTCCCGTGGGTGTTTCCCGACCCGGTCTGGTTCGCGATCGGCTTCTCGATGGTCCTCGCGACCCTCGCCGCCGTCCGCTATGTCCCCGCGATCAACCGCCAACTGACAGGCGCCTTGCACGCGGTGGAACGCTCGTCCGGCGGCGATATGTATTTCGCCGCCTCCGTCGCCATCCTCTACGCGGTCGCGCGCGACCAACCCGCGCTCTACATCATGCCCCTTTTGGTGCTGACGCTCGCCGACGCGCTCGCAGCACTGGCCGGCGTCTTCTACGCAAAGACCGCCTACGAAAGCTACCGCGCAAAGAAAAGTTGGGAAGGCTCGCTCGTCTTCTTCGTCGTCGCCTTCCTCTGCATCCATATCACGGTCCTCCTCCTCACCGACCTCGACCGCGCCGAGGGCATCACCGTTTCGCTGACGCTGTCCTACGTCGCGACCTTGATCGAAGGCGCATCATGGGAAGGCCTCGACAACCTCTTCCTGCCGATCGCGCTCTATTTGCTGCTCGACGGCTTCCTGAGAATGAACGCCGTCGACCCGACATCGAACGTCGGCCTGACATCCGCGATCGCGTTGGTCGGCTTGACCGCATCCGCCTGGATCGCCAGCCGCCTCTCGCATGTCCCCGCCGACGCCACCATGGCGATCGTCGCCTTCGCCTTCATCTTCTGGACGGTGTCGGAGTTCGCCATCATCATCCCGGGCCTCATCGCCGGAGCCGTCTGCGTCGCCGGGCCCATCGCTTCCGGCATCTCCGACCCGCGCACGGTCCGCGGCCGCACCATCGCCGCCGTGTGTTCGCCGTTGGCAGCACTCGTCGTCCTCTCGACGCAGGGCATCCCAGTCCCGCTCGTCCTCGCCGGCCACGCAGCGTTCGCAGCGACTGTCGGCTACGTCGTGCCCAACCTGCGCCGCCGCTCGACAGGCGCGATGCCGAACCCGGCGATCGGCGCAGCCCTCGGCCTCGGCAGCGCCGCACTAATGCTCGCGAGCTGGCTCGTCGTCGGCGACGGCATCGGCACTATGGCCATCGCGATGATCGTCGCACCCGCCGTCATCGCAGGCGCAATCGGCGGCACGACATGGAGCGCCAACGCCGACGAGAGCACGCGCCTCGCCACCCTGCTCGTACTCGTCAGCATCACCGTCGCCGCGCCGGCGCTCCTGGGCACGGGAGCACCGCTCTCATGACCCTCGAATGGATCGACCCCGCCGCGCAAAGAACCTACA
>JAEUMM010000148.1 GCA_016792645.1 Alphaproteobacteria bacterium
CGCGCTCAACGTCGGCTCGGTCACCTTCATGGTGCCGCTCGGCATCGGCATCGCGGCGACGGTGCGCGTCGGCCTCTTCGCCGGCGCGAAGAACGCCGAAGGCGTGCGCAGGGCAGGCTACACGGCCATCGCCTTCGGCTCTGGCTTCATGCTGATCTGCGCGGTGGTCATCGCGCTGATCCCCGAGACGCTGGTCGGCCTCTATATCTCGACCAGCAACCCGGAGAATGCCGACGTGGTGAAACTCGCCGTCGCTTTCTTGTACCTGGCCGCGGTGTTTCAGCTCTTCGACGCGCTGCAGGTCACAGGCCAGATGAGTCTGCGCGGCTTAAAGGACGCGCAGGCGCCGATGTGGATCGCGGGCCTCAGCTACTGGCTCGTCGGCTTCACGCTGGCCTACGGCCTAGCGTTCGCAGGCGGCATGCGGGGCCTCGGCGTCTGGATAGGCCTCGCCGCCGGCCTCGCGGTCGCAGGCATCGGCATGGTTTGGCGCTTCGACGCCCTCTCGCGACGGCCACTTTAATCAACGACGGGCGGTCCACACCGCCCGTCGTTCTCGACCGCCGTCTCGGCTATGGTGCGCGCCTGCGAACACAGACGGGTACTATGCGCCGCTCAAGCGTCTTCATCGCGTTCTTGTTGACCGTCGCGCCGGCCGCGGCGAAGCCGTCGATCGTAACGATGGAAGTCAGCAACGGAAAACTCGCTGAGGCCGTGAACGCCGCGGTGCTTGCCGAAGCGTCAACGCAGTTCGGCGGCGCCGTGATGGTCGAGCAGAACGGAAAACTCGTTCTCAGCGCGGGCTATGGCTACGCGAACCGCGAACAAAAAATCCCGTTTCGCTCAACCACGATCGCGCAAATTGGCTCGATCAGTAAAAGCTTCACTGCCGCCGCCGTCGCGGATCTAGAGGCTCAGGGAAGAATCGATCCGAACGCCAAGATCTCGCTCTACCTGAAGGAACTAAACGGCAAAGCCGCGGGCGACGTCACGCTTCAGGAACTCCTCACCCACACCGGCGGATATCCAGAATATTGCGGTGACGATTTCGACCGATCGAGCAGCGCGAAGATGCTGAGCGACTGCTTAGCCCCGCTGCAAACCAAACCCGGAAGCTACGCATATTCCAACGCCGGCTACAGCGCATTGGCCCTGGTCGTCGAACGCACAAGCGGCATGTCGCTCGAAGCCTATTTGAAAAGCCGGATCACAGAACCGCTCGGCATGCACGACACCGGCTATCTATTCGCGGCCACACCGCCGGGCCGCCTCGCGTCCGGCTACCTGAAAGAAGCCAACCAAGGCGTCATCTCAGACCGCATCACGGCCCTTGGCGGCGACTATTGGAATCTAAAAGGAAACGGCGGCGTCCAATCAACCTGCGTCGACATGATGAAGTGGGGCCACGCCTGGTTTGGTCCAAACCCCACGCTGCCCGCCATGGCGACGAAATTAGCCAACCCCAAGACGTGGGTACCAACAGACGACGCAAATATCTTCTACAGCTACGGCCTGAACGTCGTGACGCGCGCAGACGGTTCGATCCAACGCGTTAGTCATGCCGGATCGGATGGCGTTTTCCTAAGCCTCATACGCTGGTACCCGGCAGAAAAGATACTCATCTACTTCGTCGGCAATTCCGGCGAAGACGACGTCAAGCAAGCGATGCAGGCCGCCCTCGCCGCTGTGAAGACAGCCGCGCCTCTTCGGGACTAGGTCGAATGTCGGACATCACGGACGAGGATCTCAAAGATCCCTGGTTCATGCTGGCGGTGACGGCAACCGCCGGCGCCGCCGCCGCTTGGATCCTATTGTCCTTCGCGCTCGACATGCGCGCGCACTTTCCGGACCGGCACAGACTGATGACGTCGCAAGGAACGGCAATCGCGGTCGAACGCCACGGACGATCCGGTTATGTGTTGCGTCTATCGGACAGCGAGCGCTGGTACGGGTCCCCAGCCGTCGGCGAGCGGGTAAGGGACGCCGCGCGCGAACGACGCCGCGAGCCGCCGATCGTAAGCGTACTCCACGCGGCAAAGCCCAGCGCGCCGCCTGCGGACGGATCTCGCTGGCACGTCGCCGCCTACGCGGTAACGATGGGCGATCGGCCTGTCGTCACCTATGATGAGACGCGGGCCCGCCACGACGAACATGAAACGACCGAATACTGGCTCGGCGTGTTCTTCGCGGCCTGCACGGTCCTGTTCGCCTGCTGGACATACGGCGCCTATCGCAACAAGCGCGCTAGGCCGGAAAGGAAATGAACCGCGCCGGCACGTGTTCAACGAGCCAGACCTTGTTCGCGCTGACGTAAAACGTGATCCCTGCAATCGCCATCGCCTCTGCATCAATGACCAGCACCGCAGGCTTCCCATGCCGCTGCCCCACGGCACGCGCGGTAACGTCATCCGCCGACAGATGCACATGATGCCGCGCCATCTTCTTCAAACCTTCCGCGCGGATCGCATCGACGAAGCGTGTCGCGGTGCCGTGATAGAGCAGGGCGGGGGGCACCGCCGCCTCATATCCCAACTCAACGTCGACCGAATGCCCCTGATTGGCGCGAATGCGCGTGCCGCTCTCGTCGAACGAAAACCGCTTCTTGTCGTTCTCCGCCACAACGCGCTCCAGTGTCGCCCGATCGATCGCATGCCCATGGCGCGCGCACGCGGCGAGCAAAGCGTCAACGGGCGTCCACCCGGCCGCGTCCAACACGACGCCGAACTTGTCCGGCTCATGCCGCAAGACGAGGCTCAGGAATTTGCTCGTGCGCTTCAGGTCCATGACCCAAGATGCCGTCCCCGGGCGGTGGCGGCAAAAACGTGAGAAATCAGCCAGTGCGGCAAGCCATCTGTGACCCGCACACCCACCCGCATTCGGTCGCAGGGTCGGACCGCGGAAAAGGGCGGCTAGGCCTTGTAATTTGGCCTGATCTCAGGCTATTTCCCGCCCCTCACACGAACGGCCGGGCGGGGCATGCCCAGGCAGTTCGACGAGCAGACCCTAGAGGTCAGCTCAACGCGTTCCAGCATAAGGAGACCGAAATGCCCAAGTTGAAGACAAAATCGGGCGCTAAGAAGCGCTTCAGAATGACGGCCACCGGTAAGGTCAAACATGGCGGCGTGATGAAGCGCCACCGTCTCATCCGGCGCTCATCCAAGCGCAAGCTGCACGCTCGCGGCAGCTTCATTCTCTCTGAGAGTGATACGCCGCGCGTAAAGCTTTGGATGCCCTATAACCGGTAAGGACGAACAACCATGACACGTGCATCACGTGCGGTACCGAGCCGCGCCCGCCGCAATAAAGTTCTCAAGCAGGCCAAGGGCTTCCGCGGCCGCCGCAAGAACAACATCACGACCGCGAACGCCGCCGTCGACAAAGCGGGCCAACATTCCTACATCGGCCGCAAGCAGAGAAAGCGGAACTTCCGCGCGCTCTGGATCCAACGCATCAACGCCGCCGTGCGCGAGCACGGTCTGACCTACGGCCGATTTATCAACGGCCTCGGGATTGCGGGGATCACGGTGGACCGTAAGATTCTCGCAGACCTCGCCGTGCGCGAGCCCGCGGCCTTCAAGGCCCTGGTCGACCAGGCGGCAAGCGCGGCGAAGGCGTAGCGTTTCAAGTCTCAACGCTTCGGATCGCGTGAAGCCCTCTGACCCTAGGGGCCGGAGTGCGTAATCATGCGCCCTGCGCGGCGCGAAGCGATTCGTTGGAGAATTTGAAATGCAGGACCTCGACTCACTCGAACGCGAAGCCTTAAGCCGCATCGCTGCCGCCGGCGACGAAGCCGCGCTCGAAGCCGCGCGCGTCGAACTCTTAGGCAAAAAGGGCTCGATCAGCGACGCGCTGAAAACGCTGGGCGCCATGAGCCCGGACGAGCGCAAGACCAAGGGCCCGATCATCAACGGCATGCGCGACCGCGTGAC
>JAEUMM010000160.1 GCA_016792645.1 Alphaproteobacteria bacterium
GCCGCCGACTACGACTGGCGCATGTTCGACCCCGTCTGCAACGGCGACACCGGCTATGCCTGGTCGCTGTCGAAATTCGTCTCCACCGTCCCCGAATTCAAAGGCAAGAGCGTCGTCATCGACGGCATGAGTCGCTTTGTCCTGAAAGACGGCCTGATTGCCGCGTACCACGAAAGCGTCAACGGCGGTGTGGCGATGGTTCAACTCGGCGTCCAAGCACCCCGCATAGAGAAGGTTTTGCGCCGTTGGTCAGGCTGGCTGCGCGAACGGCCGGAAGTCAAAAACTATCTGAAATCTTAAGCAGGCCGCCGTTCGTTACGCTTTCCTTAAGCCATTCATCGCAATCGTTTCAACGATCCTTAAGCGCGGATAGCCATACTTGGCCCACCTGAAGTCCGCGCAAATGCGCGCGGGCGAACCGGTGTGCGCGCACAGTCCATGTTTCAAATCGGCGGGATCATTTTCGTCTTCGCGACCGTGTTCGGTGGCTATGTGCTTGCCGGCGGCAAGTTCGACGTGATCTTGCACGCCCTCCCCTACGAAGGCACGCAGATCTTGGGCGCCGCCATCGGCGCGTTGCTGATCGCCTCGAGCATGACCGATCTCAAGGCCGTCTTAGGTTCGTTCGGCAAGATCATGAGCGGCTCGAAATGGAAGGAGCAGGACTATATCGACCTGCTCACGCTGCTCTTCCAATTGACGAAGACGATGAAGTCGAAGGGCTTGATCGCGCTCGAACAGCACATCGAGCGGCCCGAGGAATCGACGATCTTCCAACGCTATCCCCGTATCATGAAGGATCACTTCGCCCTCGACTTCATCTGCGACACGATCCGCATGATGACCATGAGCCTCGAAGACCCGCATCAGGTCGAAACGGCGATGGAAAAGCTGATCGAGAAGCATCATCACGAAGCGCTGGTTCCGGCGAACCACTGGCAAAGCATGGCCGACGGCATGCCGGCGCTGGGCATCGTCGCCGCCGTTCTCGGCGTTATCAAAACCATGGGCTCGATCACAGAGCCGCCGGAGATCCTCGGCGAGATGATTGGCGGTGCGCTCGTCGGTACGTTCTTCGGTGTCTTCGTTGCCTACGGCTTCCTGGCGCCCTTCGCCAATCGCCTCAAGGCGGCGTTCGAGGAAGAAGCCCACTTCTATCACGTGATCCGCGACGTTCTCGTCGCGCATCTGCACGGCAACGCGGCGCAGGTTTCCGTTGAAATCGGACGCGGCAGCGTACCGACCCATTTCCAGCCCAGCTTCGCGAAACTCGAAGAAGCCTTGAACGCCGCACCGATGGCCTAGCGCCGTTCGCGCAGCATGCCCTCGACCAGCGCCGCCACAAAGGCGCCGCAAAGCATCGCGAGGAGCACGAGCCAGTCGATCGGCAGATCGACGCCGAAAACGACGACCGCCGTCACCCCAAGACCCGCGAGTTGCGAAAGCCGCATGGCCGGCAAACTCCATTTTCCCCAAGAGCGATACTAGCGCGAGGCGCCTCGCAACGCCCGATCCGTTGGCTTTAGGGTTAAGCCGTTCTATCGATGCCGCACGCTTCGCGGGAAACGTCCATGATTCTGCTCATCAACGACGTCTTGAGCGGCGACGATGTCGCCAAAGTGACAGACAAACTGGCGGCGATAAAGTTCGTCGACGGAACCACGACGGCCGGCTGGCACGCGAAACTGGTCAAGAACAACCTCCAGGCCGACCGCCAACAACCCGAGTACGCACCTCTCAACAAGGCCGTGACCGACGCCTTGCTGCGTCACCCGGTGTTCCGCATGGCCGCGCGCCCGCGTCACATCACACCGCTCCTCTTCAGCCGCTATCGCGACGCGATGGAGTACGGCACGCACGTCGACGATCCGATCATGTACAACATGCGCAGCGACATCTCCTTCACCTTGGCCCTCGCCGATCCATCATCCTATGACGGCGGCGAACTCGTGATGGAAACAAGCGGCGGCGAGCAATCCTACAAGCTCAAGCCCGGCCAAATGATCATGTACCCGTCGACGACCCTCCACCGCGTGACGCCCGTAACGAAGGGCGAACGCGTATCGGCGGTCGGCTGGTGCCAAAGCTACGTCCGCGACGCCGCACAACGCGAGATCCTCTACGACCTCGACATCGCCCGACGAGGCATCTTCGAACGCGAAAAGAAATCCCGCGACTTCGACATCATCTCCCGCAGCCACGCCAACCTGCTGCGCATGTGGATGGACGGCTGATCTACTCCGTGTCGAACTTGATCCCCTGGGCCAACGGCAACGCATTGGAATAGTTCACCGTCGCCGTCTGCCGCCGCATGTAAGCCTTCCACGAATCCGACCCGGACTCCCGCCCACCGCCTGTATCCTTCTCGCCGCCGAACGCGCCGCCGATCTCCGCACCAGACGGCCCGATGTTGACGTTGGCAATGCCGCAGTCGCTACCCGACGCTGCGACGAACCGCTCCGCCTCCTGCATGTCGCGGGTAAAGATGCACGACGACAGGCCCTGCGTAACGCCGTTTTGCAGCGCCACCGCTTCGTCAAAATCCTTGTAGCCGAGCACGTAGAGGATCGGCGCAAACGTCTCGTGCTTCACGATCTCGCTCTGCGCCGGCATCTCGACCAGCGCCGGATGCACATAGAACCCGTTCGGATACTGATTGCCGAGCGCCCGCTCGCCGCCGAATACTTTGCCGCCCTGTGCCTTCGCCGCGACAAGCGCGTTCTGCATCCCATCGAACGCCTGCGCGTCGATCAGCGGCCCGACCAACGTGCCCGCCTCGAGCGGATTGCCGATCTTGATCGCGCCGTAGATTGTCTTGAGACGCGCCACCAATTGCGAACGCACAGACTCATGCGCAATGACCCGGCGCAACGATGTACAGCGCTGCCCGGCCGTACCGACCGCCGAAAACGTGATCGCGCGCTCCGCAAGTTTCAGATCCGCCGACGGCGCAACGATCATGGCGTTGTTACCGCCCAGCTCCAAAATCGTCCGTCCAAGCCGCGCCGCCACCACCGGCGCCAAAGCTTTGCCCATACGCGTCGAACCCGTCGCCGAGATCAGCGGCACGCGTTTGTCGGCGGCCAACAGCTCGCCGACAGTGCGCAAGCCTTGGATCACCTGCGACAGCCCCTTCGGCGCATCGCCGAACTTCGCCACAGCCCGTTCGAACAATTTCTGCGTCGCAAGCGCCGTCAGCGGCGTCTTCTCCGACGGCTTCCAAATTACGGAATCGCCGCACACGACGGCCAGCGCCGCATTCCAAGCCCACACCGCGACCGGAAAATTGAACGCGCTGATGATGCCGACAGGCCCGACCGGATGCCACGTCTCCATCATGCGATGCCCCGGCCGCTCCGACGCGATGGTCAGGCCGTAGAGCTGCCGCGACAGACCGACCGCGAAATCGCAGATGTCGATCATCTCCTGAACTTCGCCGAGCCCTTCCTGAAAGATCTTCCCCGCCTCGATCGTCACCAACCGGCCAAGCGCCTCTTTGTTCGCGCGCAGCTCTTCGCCGAACAAACGGATCAACTCGCCGCGCCGCGGCGCCGGCACATTCCGCCAAACCTCGAACGCAACCACGGACGCCGCAATCTTCGCGTCAACTTCGGCAGCGCTATCGCTGCGCACACGGCCGATCTCGGCCCCGTCAATCGGGCTCTTCACGACGATATCGCCGCGCGAAACGTCTTCGGCCGAAATCCCCAACGCCTTGAGAGTCGCGGAAACCATGTATGCCTCCAATCAGCTTTTGCTTTGAGCCGCTTTGCGAATGCCGCTCAACGTCGCCGTCGGGCTGATCGCATCGGGCTCAGTGATGATTTCGATAAGCGCGGGCTTCCCCGACGCCAAAGCCTCGTCAAACGCCGGCGCAAATTCATTCGTCGCGTGCACCGTCGTCGACCAGAACCCGAACGCCTTCGCATAGGCTGCGAAGTCCGGGTTCTTCAAATCCGTACCAACAACGCGCCCGGGATACTCGCGCTCCTGATGCATCCGGATGGTGCCGTAGATACCATTGTTGAACACGAGAATGATAACGTTGAGCCCATACTGCGCCGCCGTCGCCAGCTCCTGCCCGTTCATCAGGAAACACCCGTCACCCGCGCACGCGACCACAACGCGATCAGGATGCACAGCCTTCGCGCCGACCGCGGCAGGCACGCCATACCCCATCGCCCCGCTCGTCGGCGCAAGCTGCGTGTTGAACCGCTTGTGCAAGAAGAACCGGTGCAGCCAACCCGCGTAGTTGCCCGCGCCGTTGGTCAGGATCGCATCCTCCGGCAACCGCTCGTTCAACCAAGCGAAAATCTCCGACGGATTGACCGCGCCCTTCACGGCAACAGGCTGCACGAATGCTTCGTAGTCCGCCCGCGCCGACTTCGCCCACTCGCGCCAACGATTGACCGCAGGCGGCTTCGTGGTCGACGCGACTTTGGCAAACGCCTCGATCCCCGAAACGATGCCGAGTTCCGCCTGATAAACCCGGTTCAACTCCTCGGCCGCCGGATAGACATGAACAAGCCGCTGCGCCGGCACCGGCGACACGACGCGCGTGTACCCGTTCGTCGTCATCTCACCGAGACGCGGCCCGATCACCACCAGCACATCGGCCTGCGCAATCCGCGCGCCGAGCTTCGGATCGATCCCGATCCCCATGTCGCCGGCGTAAAGCGGATGCCGATTGTCGAGCCGATCCTTGCCGCGGAACGAGGTCACCGCAGGCAAATTCCAAACCTCAAGAAAGCGCTGCACATCCTCGCACGCCTTCGCCGTCCACCCGCCGCCGCCGAGTACGGCCAGCGGCCGCTCTGCCGACGACAAGATCTCCGTCAGCCGCGCCAGATCTTCCGCTCGCGGCGCCGATTCGACGCGCTGATAGGGCTTGCTGTCCGACGCCGCCATTAACTCCGTCAGCATGTCTTCCGGCAACGCCAGCGCCACCGGTCCCGGCCGCCCACTCACCGCCGTATGAAACGCGCGTGACACAAACTCAGGCACGCGGTCGGCAGACGGAATCTCCGCCACCCACTTCGTCAGTGGCCCCAGCATCCGGCGATAGTCGATCTCCTGAAACGCCTCGCGCTCGCTCTGATCGCGCGCGACCTGGCCGATGAACAAAATCATCGGCGTCGAATCCTGAAACGCCGTGTGCAATCCGAT
>JAEUMM010000182.1 GCA_016792645.1 Alphaproteobacteria bacterium
GTCGAAATACGGAAAGCTGATCTTGTAGCCCGTACACCAGATGATGACGTCGATGTCCTCAACCGACCCGTCGACAAACGCCACCTGAAATGGTCGCAACTCGCGCACGCCAGGCTTCGGCTTCACATCGCCGGAGCCAACGCGAATATAGAGTTCCTGACTGACCGCCGGATGCGTCGAAAACAACGGATGATCGGGCTTCGGCAAGCCGTACTGCTCAGGCCGCCCCGCCGTCGCCGCCAACCGCCGCTCCACAAGCGACCGCATGAGGTCGGACGGCAAATACCGCTGATACCACGGCGGATCCTTCGACGGATGCGGGACATGCGCGTCGAGCACCTCGCCGGCCATGTATTTCGGAATGACCCAATACCCGCGCCGCTGCGACAGAAACAGATTCCGCGCGACGCCCTTGCGCCCCAACTCGCACGCGATGTCGAGCGCCGAATTGCCGAACCCGACGACCAGCACGTTCTTGCCCGCGCAATCAACCGGATCGGTCGGATCGATGTAGTAGTGCGAATGAAACTGCTTGCCGTCGAACGAACCGGGATACGCAGGCTCCGGCCAACGCGGATCCCAATGATGCCCACTCGCGACGATCAGCGCGTCGTAGAGCCGCTGCTCCCCGCTCTCCAGAACGACCTTCCACAGATGATCCGCCGTGCGCTCGACGCGCTTGATCCCGGTATTGAACTGAATACGATCGCGAAAACCGAAATGTTCGACGTAAGCATCGAAATAGGCCGCGATCTGCGCGTGGTGCGGATAATCGGGAAACTCGCGCGGCATCGGAAAATCCGAATACGCCATCTTGTCGCGCGACGTGTTGATGTGCAGCGACCGGTACGCCGACGACATGCCGTTGGTATTTCTGAAAACCCAATTGCCGCCGACGCGGTCCGATTTCTCGAAGCAGTCGAACGGCACGCCGCATTCGGCCAGCACCTTGGCAGCCGCAATCCCGCTCGATCCCGCACCGATGATGCACGTCTTGGGCAGTCTAGGATCAGGCGCACGCGGCGTAGGCATTGGGCCCCGATGATGTCGTCCGCGGCCACTCTAACAATTCATGACACTGCGTCAACTTTTGCCGCACTGCACCACGGCGTTAAGGAAGCCGCACGACGAACAGCTTGCGCGTCGTCTCGACGACCTCCCAAGTTCCAACAAAGCCGGGCTGCAAGACGAACGCATCACCCGCACCCACACGCTGCGGCGCCTCACCCTCGCGCGTGACGATGTTGACCCCACTCAAGATCGAGCAGTATTCCCACTCATCGTAGACGATGCGCCATTTCCCCGGCGTCGATTCCCAGACGCCGGCAAAGGTCTTCCCGTCCGCACTCTCCTCGAACGTCCATGTCCGGAACGCAGGCGCCCCGGACACGATACGCTCATGCGCCGGCGCACCCACTTCGAACGGCAAGCGCTCCAGCTCGCCCAGCGGAAAGCGAACCAACGTCATTTCGCCGGCACGATCTTCAACACCGCATTCGTGAGATCCGCGGCAACATAGATCGTCCCGTCACCGGCAACCGCGACGCCCGTCGTCAGAAACGCTGGCGCTTGTCCTTCCGGCGATGGCAGCCCGATCGCGAGTTCGTCGGCGATCGGCGTCACCGCGCCCGTCGACGGATCGACGGACACGACGCGCTTTGCCCCCACCTCCGCGACGACCAACCGCCCATCCGGCGCAATGTCGATGCCCTCAGGCCCCGCCAGTTTCGACGCGACGACCTTCTTCGCACCGCTGCTCAACTCGACGCGCGTGATCGTACCGTCGCTCGACGTGACAAAGGCTGCGCCCTTACCGTCCACCACCATCGCGACCGGTCCCTTGAAGCCCGTGGCGACAACCTTGCGCTTCGTGCCCTTCATATCTTCAAGCGCCAACAGCGAACCGGTTTGCGCCTCAAGCACCAGCACCCGTCCGTCCGCCTCCGCAGCATCGACCGGCGTCTTGAACTCGTGCACCATGCTGATCGTCTTGCCCGTCTTGCGGTCGATGATCTGCACCGTGTTCGACGTCGCGCTGGCCAGCAGCACATACGTCGCGCCGACGCCGACGCCCGACGGATAGTCGATATCGCTGCCGAACATCCGCCCCTTCGTCGTCACCACGCCGCTCTTCGTATCGACGTTGCGATAGGTAAACACATCGGCAACGTGGAGCGTCGCATCGTCACCGCGCGCCAGCGCGATATCGGCGATGGCCGCAATCTTCCCCTTCACGACCGGCGTCACCTTCCCCGTCGCACCATCGACGCGATAGACGGCGTTGTCCGCCATATTGGTGATGAAGATCCGATCCTTCGCATCGATCGCCAGATTGTCGAGCGCCGGATCAAGCTGCGCGACCTTCGTCCGCTTGCGCGCCTTCACGTCGATCTTGTAGAGCGCACCCTCTTGCGTATCGATTGCCCAAAGATTGCCTTTGGAATCAAAGTTCGCCGCCGCGGGAGTCTTGAACCCGTCGACGATCACCTCGACCTTGCCGTCCTTCGGATCGACCGCCGCGATAGCGTTCTTGAACCACAGCGGCCCATAGATGCGCCCATCGGCCCCAACCTCGAATCCGTTCAACCCACCCATCTTCTCGGTGATCTTGCGCGGCGGCGTTTTACCCGTGACATCCGCCTCATAAAGCGCGTCGCCCAAAAAAACCTGCGTGAAATAGAGCCGCCCGTCTTTCGTGAAGGCGAGCGAGTTCGCGCCCGGCAAATCTTTCGCGACTTCGATGATCGGCCCGCCCGGCGCTTGCAGAAAAACCTTACCGGTCAAGAACCCGGTCCACGCTATCGTCCCATCCGGCGCGAAGGCGATATCGTCGGCCATGCCTGTCGGCGGCGCGATGTAGATCGAGTTCGCCCCCGTATCCGGATCGACCTCGTAGATCGCCTGCCCGACCACGCTGCCGACCAGAAGCTTCCCCTCCGGCGTGACCGCGATGCCGTGAATGCCGTGGAACGCCGACGGCCCCACAAGTTCGCTGACCGAATAGGCATCGGCCGCGATCGCGGTGGACCCCGTCATGACGACCGTTATCGCTACGGCGGCGGTGAGGCGTTGAACAGTGGACATGAGGTTTCCCCTAGGTTTTCTCGTTCCATCCATCAGTCCATCCCAAGCCCGCACGCGTCAAGACCGCCGCCCCACGCTGTTGACAGCGCAAATCGCCCCGTCGTCCACTCCCGCCGATGAGCGATTTGCCCCCGACGGCCCCAGAGCACAAACCCGGTTTCCTCCTCACCGGCGTGCCCCACGCCGAAGCACTGCAGTTCATCGTCGTGGAGATCAGGGCCGGTGAAACCGTGTGCAAAGTGCCGTACGCGGATCATCTCGTCGGCAACCCGGACACCGGCGTCGTCCACGGCGGGGTCATCACCTCGCTGCTCGACAACGCCTGCGGCATCGCCGTCGGCTCGAAGACGATGTTGCGGGGACAGATCGCAACGCTCGATCTGCGCATCGACTACATGAAGCCGGCGACCCCGCGCGAAGACATCTTCGCCTTCGCCGAATGCTATAAGGTGACGAAGAACATCGCCTTCGTCCGCGGCCTCGCCTACCACACCGATCGCAACGACCCGATCGCCACCTGCGCCGCCGCCTTCATGCTCGGCACGAAGAACGCCAAGGGCGCCAACGTCGGCGGAGGCGGCTAGATGGAAATCATCAAACGCGCCATCGCCGAGGGCCGCAAACCCGACTTGCAAGCGCTGGTCGACGCGATCCCCTATTGCCGTTTCTTAGGGATAGAGATCGATCGCAAAGGCAACGAACTGACGACCATCTTGCGCTTCGACAAAAAGCTGATCGGCAATCCTATTTTGCCGGCATTGCACGGCGGCGTCGTCGGCGCATTCTTGGAAGTGACCGCCGTCATCCAACTAATGCTCGAAGCCGAAACCGAAGATCTGCCCAAGCCCGTCGACATCGGAATCGACTACCTTCGCTCCGGCCGTCCTGTCGACGCGTATGCGCGCGCGACGATCACGAAACACGGCCGGCGCGTCTGCAACGTGCGCGCCGAGGCCTGGCAAGACGAGCGATCACGCCCGATTGCTGCACTGCACGGCCACTTCCTGATCAAGCCGAAAGACAGCGATCCCACCTAGTTAGCGCCGCGTCGCGCGCTGCCGTCGCTGCATCGCACCTCAGTTGCGAGCTGGACGCTCTCGCATCGTCGCATCGTGATTTGCATGCGCCGTCGAGGGGCATAGACTCCACTGTACGTGGTTCTCGTTAGTTGCGTTCGAGTTTTGTGAACCTTCGAAGGAGAGAGACCGCTATGCGTCGCTCATATAGAGACTGGATCGCGTGGTCATTACTGGCCGCGATCGGAATCGTCGCCGGGACGGAATACTACGTCCAACAACAAACCGGCATGTCGACACCGGCTTACGTCTACAAAATCGTCGTAACGCCCGACCACTAGGAATTCCTAAAGGCGGTGCGCCTCGCTCGCAACAATCGCGAGGCCGCCGCCATTTCTTTGTCAAAAACCCTTCACACCGCCGACACGTCGTGACGTTGGTCACAGCGCACACGCACCGTTTTCGTGCATTCGACGCCACGGATGTGACGCACGCTCCAACATGGCATGCGAAGCGCGCATGCCTGCTATGTGACACCAATCTTCATTTGAATCCACACACCATCAACCATACCTACACGCGCAACAAGACGACAGGATCTTGAGGAGAGACCGCAGATGTTTTCGCGTAATTGGGAAGACTGGGCTTTGGCGCTTCCGCTGGCCATCGTGCCCGTCGTGGCTTTGACGTTCAGCGGCGCGCAGTCGCCGAGCTTTGCGACCGACGCCGTCGCGGCCGAGCAAAGCAAACCGCACTATGTGATGACCATTACCGGCAAACGCCTGCCCGCCGACTGCAAGGGCGTCGCCGACAAAGACCTGGCCGCCCACTGCATCGCGCTGATGGACAGCACCACTGTGACGATGCGCAAAGCGCACTAACTGCTAACCCCAAACGAAAAAGGGCGCGACCTCGCAGGGCGCGCCCTTTTTTTATGCCTTTCGCAGACTTAGGACTCGGGCTCTTCCAGTTCGACCGAGTACCCCCACAGGCGACGCACATGCTTCAGCACGGCATCCTTGTTGCCCTGCGCCAGTGGAATGCCGCGATGCCGGTTGTGACGAATGGTCAGCGTGCGGTCGCCGGCGAGGTTCGCGCCCACGACCTGAATGTCCGGCTGATGCGATGACAAATCATAAAGCCGCGCCAGCGACGTCCGCAGCTTGCGATAGCCGCTCTCGTTGTGGATCGCCGCCACCGTATAGACCGGGTCTTCCGCCCCATCGCGCACGGCAAACAGCTTCAGATCGCGCATCACCTTGGGGCTCAAGAACTGCTGAATGAAGCTCTCGTCGCGATAATTCGCCCACGCGTGTTTCAGCACGTCGCGCCAATCGCCCTTGCCGGCAAAGTCCGGAAACCACTCCTTGTCCTCAGGCGTCGGCGCTTCCGATATGCGCTTGATGTCCGACATCATCGCAAAGCCCAGCGCATACGGGTTGATCCCGTAATAGCGGCTGTCGTCGAAGCCCGGCTGCATCACCACGCTCGAATGCGAATGCATGAACTCCAGCATCGACCCCGCGCCGATCTGCCCGCGGTCGTAAAGCTCGTTCATGATGTAGTGGTGCACGAACGTGGCGCAGCCCTCGTTCATCACCTTCGTCTGCATCTGCGGATAGAAATACTGCGCGACGTTGCGCACCACGCGAAGAATCTCGCGCTGCCAGTTCTTCAACACCGGCGAGTGCTTCTCGAGGAAGTAGATGATGTTCTCTTCCGGCAGGTTCATCTGCGCGTGCAGCCCGACGGTCTCGTCCTCGTCCACCGACGCCAGATCCGCGCTCATGTCCCGCGCCGCGCCCGGCAGCGTACGCCAGATGTCGTTGAAGCTCTCTTCCTCGTACTGACGCCGCTTACGCAACCGCTCCTCGCGCTGTGCCCGCGACGGACGCGGCGGCCGGCGATAGCGGAACACGCCCTGCTCCATCAGCGTGTGCGCGGAGTCCAGGATCAACTCGACCTGCTCGGCCCCGTACTTCTCTTCGCACGCCGCGACGTATTTCTTCGAGAACGCGAGGTAATCGAGGATCGCCTCGGCGTTCGTCCACTGCCGGAAAAGATAGTTGTTCTTGAAGAAATGATTGTGCCCAAAACACGCATGCGCCATCACCAGCGCCTGCATCGTCATGGTGTTCTCTTCCATGAGATAGGCGATGCACGGGTTCGAATTGATGACGATCTCATAGGCCAGTGCCGACCAGCCCTTGTTGTACATCGTCTCTTCGCGCGCAAAAATCTTGCCGAACGACCAGTGATGGTACATCAGCGGCATGCCGTGCGCGGAATATGCGTCCAGCATCTGCTCCGATGCGATGATCTCGATCTGGTTCGGATAGACGTCGAGCTTCAGGTCGTTGAGGCCGATATCCTCGATCGCGCCGAACACGCGCTGCAACAGCGGGAAATCCCACTCGGCGCCGGTGAAGAGAGGTTCGTGTTCGTTCATGCCGCCGCCTGTGATGCTGAGCGCTCCAACATCAGCGCGAACAGAACCTTGAGCAAGTCCACGTGCTCGACCTTGCGCCCCGAAAGCACATGATTGGTCGCCACCTGGCCATGCGCAAACCCGCACAACTTCACGAACCGCGATCCCGGCAAGATGGTCGAATTGACCGGCACCAACCCGTCGTTCTTAAGCCCGAGCGATGCCATCCACCGCCCCGTCGGCCAATCCGGCATCAGGCTCGCCGAGCCCGCCGACGACCCGCTGACCGTCCCGACGCACATGGTCGGCACATCGCGCAGCACCTGCTCGATCGCCCCCGCATGCTCGTCCATGTACCGCGCACGCCGGTCGGTGTCGATGTCGCCGATCGCTTCGAGATCCGCGCCGAGAATCTTCAACGCCGCACTGCTGATCCGTCGCGCGCGCTTGGTGCCCGATGCCACATCGGCGATGGGCGAACCATGGAACGGCGCCTGAAACGCGACCCAGCCGTCGACATAACGCCGGATCTCCGGATGCGCGACCAACGCGTGCAGCGTGTCGAGCCCACCCTTCGAATGCGTCACGATCCACGTCGGGCAATGCCGCGCAGCGATTATCTCCGCCAGCCTCTCACCGTTCCGCTCGACCGTCGCCCCCGTGTCGATATCGGCAATCGAGGCGTCGAAGCCTTCATCCCGCAACTGGCGAACCTGATGCGTCAGATACTCGACCAGCCGCACACGGCTCGCCTTCAGCGCAATCCCGCTCAGCACCGCCGGCACGAACAGGATATGCGACGCGCGCAATCGATGGGCCACGCGCCGGAACGCAACATCCGCCTTGCCGGTATCGAGCTTGCCCTTCGCCAGAAACGCATCAAGCCGCGCCGTGTCGTCGCTGGCGAGCGGCGTCCGCCGCAAACGCGCAAAGGCGTCCGTCTCGGTCTCGTGTTCGAGCCACATCAGCAGCCGTCCCCAAGCCCGCGCGCCGGCCAAATTCATACCTTGGCCTCCGTCCCCTCTTTCGCGAACAGCTCGCGGAAGACGGGGAAGATGTCTTGCGGCTTGGCGATGCGCTTGGTGGCGAAATTCTTCCAGTCCTTGGCGACGGTCCGATAGGCCCGCCACAACTCCGCGCCCGACTCCTCGCTGGAAAACACTTCCATCTCGCGCTCGTCGAGAATTTCGATGTAGGCGTAGTACTGGCAGATCGGCATCAGGTCCTGGTTCAACAGATCGACGCAGCGCGACGCATCGCCGGTCTGCGTATAACCGTCCGAAGCCTGCGCGGCGTAAATGTTCCATTCGCCCGTGTTGTAACGCTCAGCGACGATCTTCTTCATCTCCTCAAGCGCCGTCGACACAATCGTTCCGCCCGACTGGCGCGAGTAGAAGAACGTATGCTCATCCACTTCCTGCGCATCATGCGTATGGCGGATGAACACGATGTCGAGCCGGTCATACCGCCGCCGCAGGAACAGATGGAGCAGCATGAAGAACCGCTTGGCGAGATCCTTCTCGCGCTCGCCCATCGAACCCGACACGTCCATCAGGCAGAACATGACCGCCCGGCTCGTCGGAATCGGCTGCTGTTGGAAGGCATTGAAGCGAACATCGACCGGATCGAGGAACGGCACCCATTTGCGCCGATGCTCCATCCGCGCAATCTCTTCCTCAAGCTCGGCGATCACTTCGCGCTTGTCGGCGTCCGGCGTCGCGCCGCAGCGCAACTCCAGCACACGCTGGCGCAGAACCTCGATGTCGTCTTCCTTTGGACGCCGCATCGCCATCCGCCGGCCGAACGAATTGCGCATCGTGCGCACGAGATTGATCTGCGTCGGCGAGCCTGAGGTCGTCAGCCCCGCCCGCCGCCATGAATAACTCTTGATCTCTTTCAGCGCCGTCTTGATCAAATTCGGCAACTCGAGATCTTCAAAGAAAATGTCGAGGATTTCGTCCTGGCTCAGCGTGAACGAAAAATCGTCCTCACCCTCGCCGCTCGTCGACGCGTCTTTGCCGCGGCCCTGGCCGTCGCCTTGACGCGGCTTCTTGATCTGATCGCCTTCGACGAAATCCTTGTTGCCCGGCAGAACGCGTTCGTTCTCGCCGCCCGCGCTCGGGTCCAGCCGGAAGCGCGGTTCCTTCGTGCTCTTCGTCGGTATCGAGATTTTCTGGTTTTTCGCAAAGTCCGAGACGGTCCTGTCCTTCAAGGACTTTTGTACCGCCTCTTTGATCTCGGCGCGCGCGCGGCGAATGAAGCGTTGCCGGTTGGCAAGGCTCTTGCCCTTGGGGTTCAGTCGCCGATCGATAAAGTTCGTCATGGGTGCCGCCGGGGGGAAGCCGCGCTCATCGCGCGACTAACCCGCCTTGTTCACCCGCATATACCACTCGACCAGTCGCCGCACCTGACGCGCGGTGTAATGGCGGGCCAGCATGCGCTTGACGAACTCGTTGTGCTTGGACTGCGTGTCGGAGTCCTTCTTCGACTCAAACGAAATCACCGGCAGCAAGTCCTCGACCTGGCTGAACATCCGCTTCTCGATGACGTTGCGGATCTTCTCGTACGACGTCCACGCCGGGTTCTTGCCGTCGTTCGCCGCACGGTGGCGCAGCGCGAACTTCACGACCTCGTTGCGGAAGTCCTTCGGGTTCGCGATGCCGGCCGGCTTCTCGATCTTCGACAGCTCGTTGTCCAGCTGCTGGCGATCCATCATCTGCCCGGTGTCGGGATCTTTGAAGTCCTGGTCTTCGATCCAAGCGTCCGCATACGAGATGTAACGGTCGAACAAGTTCTGACCGTACTCGCTATAGGATTCGAGATAGGCCTTCTGGATCTCCTTGCCGATGAACTCCGCATAGCGCGGCGCCAATTCGGCCTTGATGAATTCCAGATACCGCTTCTCGGTCTCGTCCGCGTGCTGCTCGCGCTTGATCGCCTGCTCCAGCACATACATCAGATGCACGGGGTCGGCCGTCACTTCGTTGGTGTCGTAGTTGAACGTCTCCGACAGCACCTTGTACGCAAAGCGCGTCGAAATCCCGCTCATGCCTTCGTCGACGCCCGCCGCGTCCTTGTACTC
Source organism: Alphaproteobacteria bacterium (assembly GCA_016792645.1). Classification (GTDB taxonomy): domain Bacteria; phylum Pseudomonadota; class Alphaproteobacteria; order Micropepsales; family Micropepsaceae; genus SZUA-430. The sequence continues at coordinate 9,611 of JAEUMM010000182.1, forward strand.
CTGCAGCGTCTTGGCCTTCGGATCGGTATCCTTCAGCTTCTCGCCGTCATAAACGCGCAGCTTCGAGTAGAGGTTGGAATTCTCATGCTCCTTGATGCGCGTGAGCACGCAGAACCGCGCCAGCATCTCAAGCGTCTCGGGCGCGCACGGCGCGTTGCCAAGCTCGCTGCCCTTCAGCAGCTTCTTGTAGATCGCGACCTCGTCCGCGGCGCGCAGGCAATACGGCACCGTCACGACGCAGATACGATCCAGGAACGCTTCGTTGTTCTTGTTCGCCTTGAACTGCGTCCATTCGGATTCGTTCGAGTGCGCCAGAATGATGCCCTGGAACGGAATCGGGCCGAGGGTTTCGGTGCCGACGTAATTGCCCTCCTGCGTCGCCGTCAGCAACGGGTGAAGCACCTTGATCGGCGCTTTGAACATTTCGACGAACTCAAGCAAACCCTGGTTCGCATGGCACAAGCCGCCTGAGAACGAATACGCATCGGCATCGTTCTGGCTGTATTTCTCAAGCTTGCGGATGTCGACCTTGCCGGTCAGCGCCGAGATGTCCTGGTTGTTCTCGTCGCCCGGCTCCGTCTTCGCCACCGCGATCTGGCGCAGCTTCGACGGCATCAGCTTCACGACCTCGAACTTCGAAATGTCGCCGCCGAATTCGTCCAACCGCTTCACCGCCCACGGGGACATGATGCCCGTCAGGCGATGACGCTCGATGTTGTAGCGTTCCTGCAGAAGATCGGCGAGCTCGCTCGTGCGGAAGAGACCCAGCGGAGATTCGAACACCGGGCTGATCGTGTCCCCGGCTTTCAAAACGTAGATCGGGTGGACTTCCATCAACTCCTTCAGCCGCTCGGCGAGCGAAGACTTGCCGCCGCCCACGGGCCCGAGGAGATAGAGAATCTGGCGCCGCTCTTCCAAACCCTGCGCCGCGTGGCGGAAGAAGCCGACGATCCGCTCGATCGTGTCTTCCATGCCGTAGAAGCCTTCGAACGCGCGATACATCTTGATCGTGCGATTGAAGAACATCCGGGAGAGTCGAGAGTCGCGCGAGGTATCGACCAATTCCGGTTCGCCGATCGCTGCGATCATCCGCTCCGCCGGACTGGCGTACATCATCGGATTGTCGCGCGCGGCGAGGAGGTAGTCGCGCAATGACATTGTTTCGTACTTCTCGCGCGCGTAGGCCCGAGTGAATGCGTCGAAGACGTCGAGGTTGCCGCTCATGGAGTTCACGCCTATCCCGCTGTTACGCGCCCTTGCGATCATGTCCCCATCAAACGTCTGCGGCGGCGTCTGAATAGTGACCGGCACAAGAGCTGAAAGCTCACATCTTCCTAAGTAGTGCCCCCATCCCCTTTAGCAATCGTAAACCACTCTGAACCCGCTTACCGCAACGGATTTCGCATGAAGGTGATTTGCGTCTGAACAAGTGTACAACTTCGAGGAGGGCATCCTAGTCCATTCTTCGCAGCGCAGCATCTATCCGCGTCGCGCCGTGATCGTTTCGCCGCATACTGGGCCGCAATCCCGCCGCATTCCGGGCCGCTTTGCGCCACAGCAAGCGATTTATTCTCCCATGGTTTGCAGGGCAGCGCGTCGACATGAACGAAGCGCACCCCGCCCGCGCGACACCCCGCACCCTCAAGGGAGAGAATGTTTTATGTCCAATCCAAGTTCCCATTATTTGGGCCACGTCTTACGACGTTCGGCTACTAGCGCTTTGTGCAGCCTGGCTTTGCTCAGCAGCGCGGCAATTTTTCCTGCCTATGCCGCAGACCCGATCCGCGGCCAAGTCCAGCTTGACCAGCCGACGGTACTCGCCGGCGGCAAGACGGTGGTCTACGCCGTCGTGACCTTCGAGGGCATCGACATCGACCCCGGCCCCGCCAAAGAACGGCCGCCCCTCAACGTTTCCTTGGTCTTGGACCGCTCCGGCTCGATGTCGGACGAGGGCAAGATCGACTACCTCAAGCGCGCCTCAAAGCTCGCCGTCGACCGCCTAGGCACCAAAGACACCCTCTCCGTCGTCGAGTACGACGACCAAATCACGGTCATGTGGCCAGCCAAGCGCGTCGCCAACCTGTCGGAGGTCAAGGCGATGATCGACGGGCTCGACCCGCGCGGCTCGACCAACCTGACCGGCGGTATGATGCGCGGCGTCGACGAAGCCAAGGAAGCCCTCGACGGCCCCGCCTCTAAGTCCGGCACGATCACCCGCGTCATCCTGATGTCGGACGGCCTGGCTAACGCCGGCATCACCGACCCCGGCGAAATCAGCCGCCTCGTCCGCGGCGCCAAGAAGGAAGGCATCCGCATTTCGGCCATGGGTCTCGGCCGCGATTACGATGAAGACCTGATGCAGGCGATCGCCGAAAACGGCGGCGGGCGTTACTATTACATCCAACACCCGACCCAGATGGCCCGCGTCTTCCAGGAAGAAATGGGTTCGCTGTTCGAGACCTGCGCCCGCGACGTCGAGATCGACTTCAGCGGCAAGGCCGTCGTCCGCAAGGTCGAAGTCGTCGGCTACGACGACGCCGCTGGCACGAACACCACCCACCGCTCCCTCGAAGACGTGTTCGAAGGCGAAAAGCGCTCGGTCCTCCTGCGCCTGGAAATCGACGCGCCGTCGTCCGGCCGCGTCGACCTGGGCGAAGTGCAGCTGAAATACAAAACCGCGAAGTCGGGCGAAGCCAAATCGTTCAGCCAGGCCCTCGCTGTCGACGTATCGTCTGACCGCGCCGCAGTCGACCGCGCCCGCAACAAGGAAGCGGCCGCCGAAGCCACCTTGGCCGAAAGCGACCGCGTCCAGAAGGAGCAAGTGAAGCTTTACCAAAGCGGAAAGCGCGACGAGGCCCAGACGTACATGTCCTCGCTGGTGAAGGATCTTGAAGCCAAAAACCAGTCGCTGAACGACGAACGCGTCCGCCGCAAGATTGAAGCGATCAACGTCGAAAATCGCCAGATGAACGAAGCGGCGGCGTCCCCGACGGCGCAGAAAGATT
>JAEUMM010000325.1 GCA_016792645.1 Alphaproteobacteria bacterium
CAAGCGGACGTGGCGGCCCTACGCAGATGTCGTGCCGATTCGGTGACTTTTGTTTAGGTGCCCCTGCGCCTCAGTCCGGGTCGCGTCCTCTCCCGCAAGAGGAGACGGGTTTGGCGATTTACGGCAGCGCGCGGCGTCTTATGTTGCTGGTATGACGGCGGGGGCCGCGCGAGTCGCTGCGGCTGATGGAGGCTTGCTTGGCGACGGCTTATGTTCTGATTGATTTTGAGAACGTGCAGCCGAAGGAGCTGGGCGCGTTCGGCGGCGGCGGGTTTAAGGTGATGGTGTTTGTTGGGCCGTCGCAGCCGACTATTCCCGTGGGGCTCGCCAGCGCGTTGCAGGCGCTGGGGCATGCGGGGTCTTATGTGCATGTCGAGGGTCGCGGGCCGAATGCGCTCGATATGCATATTGCCTATTACATCGGGCGGTTGTCGGTCGGCGATCCGGGGGCTGTGTTTCACATCATCTCGCGCGACCGGGATTATGATCCGCTCATTCTTCATCTGAAGGGACAGAACATCGCTTGCACGCGGTGGAAGTCGGTTGCGGAGATTCACGCGGCGCGGACGTCGGTGCCCCTGCCCGCTCCGGCGCCAAAGGCGGCTGCTAAGCCGGTGAAGGCGGCGCCGAAGGTGGCTGTGGCTAAGGCGGCGCCTGCGCGCGCCGCGAGGGCGCCGAAGGTTGTCGCGAAGGCTGCGCCGGGGCGTGTGGATGGGGTGATCCAGAATCTCGAGAAGCGCGCGCGAGCGCGGCCGGGGACGGTGAAGGCGCTCGCCAGTACGATCAAGTCGCTCTATCGCGATATTGCCGACAAAGAGGTCGCGCTGATCGTCGAGGAATTGAAGCTGCGCGGCGTCATCGCCGTCGACGGCGATAAGGTGACGTATCAACTTTCGTAGCTCATCATGGGGAGCATTTGCATGGATCGCCGTCAGTTTCTCTTAGCGTCTTCCGCGATGGCTGTGCTTGCGGGGTGCGAGAGCGTTCCCGATAGCGTCGGGATCGACGTGCTCATTCGCGGGGGCACGGTGTTCGACGGGAGCGGCGCGCCGGGGCGACGGGAGGATGTCGCCATCGTCGGCGATCGCGTGGCGCTGGTCGGGAATCTTGCGGCGGCGCGGGCGCGGCATGTGATTGACGCGCGCGGGATGGCCGTCGCGCCGGGTTTCATCAACATGCTGTCGTGGGCAAATGAGAGTTTGCTGCAGGACGGAAAGTCGCAAAGCGATATTCGCCAGGGCGTGACGCTGGAGGTGATGGGCGAAGGGGATTCGATGGGTCCCTTGAACGACGCCATGAAGGCGGAGGCCGTGAAGCTGCAGTCCGACATCAAATACGACGTGTCGTGGACGACGCTGGGGCAGTATCTCGAATTGCTGGAGCGGCGCGGCGTTTCCACCAACGTCGCCTCGTTCGTCGGCGCGGCGACGGTGCGCGCGCATGTTCTGGGATTTGACAACGTGCAGCCGACGAAGGCGCAGCTTGTGGCGATGCAGGAGTTGGTGCGCGGGGCGATGCGCGAGGGGGCGCTGGGCGTCGGCTCGTCGCTGATCTATGCGCCGGGGAATTTTGCGAAGACGGACGAGCTGGTCGCACTGACGGCGGCGGCGCATGAGTTTGGCGGCGGGTATATCTCGCATATTCGTAGCGAGGCGGACCGGTTTTTGGAGGCGATCGACGAGCTGATCGAGATCGGGCAGCGCACGGGCGCGCCGGTGACGATGTATCATATGAAGCCTGCGGGCGCGAAGAACTGGGCGAAATCGAAGGCGGGGATCGCGCGGCTGAACGCGGCGCGCGCGAAGGGCATCGACGTCAGCGCGAATATTTATCCGTACACGGCGGGCGCGACGGGGCTCGACGCCGCGATGCCGCTGTGGGTGCAGGAAGGCGGCTTGAGCGCGTGGATCGCGCGCTTGAAACAACCGGAGCTGCGCGCACGGGTGCTGCGCGAGATGCGCGCGCCGGCGGTGGGATGGGAAAGCCTCTATCAGGCGGCGGGCAGCCCCGACAAAGTTCTGCTGATCGCGTTCAAGAACGACAAGCTGAAGCCGCTGACCGGAAAGTCGCTGGCCGAAGTTTCGAAGATGCGCGGAACATCGCCTGAGGACACGATGATCGATCTCGTCATCGAGGACGGCAGCCGCGTGGGCACCGCCTACTTCGTGATGAACGAGGAGAATATTCGGCGCAACATCGCTTGGCCGTTCACGGCGGTCGGCTCGGATGCGGAGAGTCTCGCGCCGGAGGGCGTGTTTCTGAAGGCCAATCCGCATCCGCGCGCGTATGGCGCGTTCGCACGGTTCTTCGCCAAGTATGTCCGCGAGGAGAAGGTGATTTCACTTGCCGAAGGGATTCGCCGCGTGACGGGCTTGCCGGCTCAGCAGCTGCGGCTGAAGGATCGCGGGCGGTTGGCGCAGGGCTATGCGGCCGACGTCGTCGTCTTCGATCCGGCAAAGATCCAGGATCATGCCACCTTCGACAAGCCGCATCAGTATTCGACGGGCGTGAGCCACGTGCTGGTCAACGGCGTGCAGGTGCTGCGCGACGGCGAGCATACAGGCGCGACACCTGGACGCTTCGTGCGCGGGCCGGGGTGGAAGCCTGCTTAGGTCTGCTTGCGCAGGATGGCGCGGGCTGCCGTGACGGCGGTGGCGAAGGTTGCTTGCAGGAGGTAGCCGCCTGTCGGCGCTTCCCAGTCGAGCATTTCGCCGACGGCGTAGACGTTCGGTAGCGCGCGTAGCATGAGGTCTTCGTCGATGCCTTCGAGTTTGATGCCGCCTGCGGTTGAGATTGCGCGGTCGATCGGCTGCGTGCCGGTTAGTCTAATTGGGGCGGCTTTGATTTGGGCGGCCAGCGCTGCTGCGCCGGCCGCGGGTGTTCCGTGCGTTTCGCGCAGGAGGTTGGTGGCGACCGGCGCGAGGTTGATTGTCTTGCGCAGGAAGTTCGAGAGGCTGTCGCTGCCGCGCGGACGAGAGAGTTTCGCCGTGAGGTCGGCTTGCGTGATGTCGGGGCGGAGGTCGATGGTTGGGGTGGCTGTGCCCTGCCCGGCTATCGCTTCTCGCAGATCGGCGGAGAGCGCGTAGAGCGCGCCGCCTTCGATGCCGGTCTTCGTGATCATCGCTTCGCCGCGCACCGTGCGGCCGTTGAAGGTGAGCGCGATGCCTTTTAGCGGCTCGCCTTCGAAGCGGCGGAACGGGTCGCTCCAGGCGACGGTGAAGCCCATGTTCGCTGGGCGCAGCGGCGTTATAGGGACACCTTGCTTAGCGAGAATGTCGACCCAGGCGCCGTTCGACCC
>JAEUMM010000332.1 GCA_016792645.1 Alphaproteobacteria bacterium
CCGCAAAAGCGATCGAGCGTCATGCCGCTGGCCTTCACCGAATAACCAGCGTCGAGCGCCGCCATGCGGCCCATGTCCATCGCTTGCTTACCGCGCTGCGTGGACGTGCCCCAGATGATGTCGTCGACCTCAGCCGTGTTGAGATCGTTGCGCTTGGCGATGGCCTTCAGAACCGTCGCCGCCAACTGCTGCGGATGAATCTCGGCAAGCGCGCCTTTGCCCACTTTGCCGATGCCGCGCGGTGTCCGCACCGCGTCAACGATGAATGCGTCGCCCATGTCTTCAACTCCTGTGAATAGCGTGCACCGTATGTAGCGGACAGCCGCGCCCTCTTCCAGGGTTCGACATGCTGCGCCAGCGAAGGCCGTCACTCGACTCCAGGTTGCCGCTACGGCGAGCCGTTGCCACGCCGCAGCTTGGAGACGGCCGCGCGACTATCTGGTCTCAAGTTCCACGCGTTGCGGTTCTGGACCGACCCACTCCCAATGCCAGGGCTCGAACACATAGTTCACAAATCCAAACCGCGCGGCATTCTTGACCAGCCAGCGATACGCCGGCGTGCGCGATTGAAAGAGCCGGTTGTCGTCATCGGTATCAACCGGCGAATGCCCAGGCGCGGCGCCGACATAGAGATCCACCGCCGTGCCCGTCCGATGCGCCGAGCAGCGCGCCTTGGCGATACCGTTGCAGTTCGCGCCGGCCGCGCACTTCGCAGCGTCGTAAGCGGGCGACCGGAAGGCGGAAACGATCGTCAGCATCTGCGCATCGGCCTTGATGCGTGGATCGTCGGCGCGCGCCGCCGACACCATGCGCCGCAGCGCATCAAGCGCGCGAACGTCGAGCTTGCCCGGCTTTCCGAGCCAGCCCTCTCGGTGCCCGATCGTGGCAAGCGCCTGATCCTCCGCCGCGGCCGGGCATGACCCGCTGGCGAAGCTCTTGATGAACGGTCGCGCGTTCTGCCACCGCAGCTTCATCGCACCGAGCGTCACGGCGTCCACAGCGCCGGTCACGCGCAAGCGATTCCGTGATTGCCACCGCGCAAGATCCGCAGCGAAGCGCTTCGAACCACTCGCACACTTGGTCCCGACGGTCGCGGCGACCTGTGCCTCATAGATGCCCCAGCCGTGCTCGGCCCGCCCGAACGGCGCGAGTGATGCCGTCTGCAACGTCGCCGCATTCCGCGTCGCGATCGCCGCGTACTGCTCGCCGCCGCCACAGGTTCCTTGCAGGGAAACGAGGTGGGTGGAAGAGACCCAAGTTACCAAGAGGCTGGCACTGGCAAGGGCAACAAACAACGACTCCAACGCACGCCTCCCGCGACAACAGCATTTCGACCTAGATGCGCACCACCACCCCTGCCACCTGCGACCCTCGCCAGCTTGCCTCTGCGACCCCGCGTGCAGGAACGCACTTAGAGTCGAGTCTTCTGAACTCTTCGCAATTCGTGAGCCACCATCGATCGAGCGCGCTCGACCCCCTCGCCTGCGGTTGCAGCGCGCACAAAAAAAGAGGCCGCCGAAGCAGCCTCTTCAAACTCTGTCTGGTGCGAATGCTTACGCCGCCTGGTAGCCCAACACGGCCTTCACCTCGAGGAATTCCTTGAAGCCGTGCTCGCCCCATTCGCGGCCCGTGCCCGACTGCTTGTAGCCGCCGAACGGTGCGTTGAAGTCGGGACCGGCGCCGTTCAAGTGGACGTTGCCGGTGCGCAGACGCGAGGCGACCTTGCGGGCGTGCTCGATGCTGCCCGACTGGACGTAGCCCGACAGGCCGTACGGCGTGTCGTTCGCTTGCTTAATGGCTTCCTCTTCCGTGTCGTACGGCAGGATCGAGAGCACCGGCCCGAAGATCTCTTCGCGCGCGATCGTCATGTCGTTGGTCACGTTCGCAAACACCGTCGGACGCACGAAGTAGCCGCGGTTCAAACCTTCCGGACGGCCAAGACCACCGGTAACCAACGTCGCGCCTTCATCGATGCCCTTTTTGATCAGGCCCTGGATCTTGTTGTACTGCGCCTCGCTGACGACCGGTCCCATCACCATGCCTTCGGAGAACGGATCGGCGACCTTCACCGATTCCGCCGTCGCCTTGGCGATCGCGATGGCTTCGTCCTGCTTCTTGCGCGGCACGAACATGCGCGTCGGCGCGTTGCACGACTGACCGGAGTTGCCGAAGCAACCCATCACGCCACCCGACACCGCCTTCTTCATGTCGGCGTCTTCGAGAATGATGTTGGCCGACTTGCCGCCGAGCTCTTGCGTCACGCGCTTCACGGTATCGGCGGCGGCCTTCGCCACCGCAACGCCCGCGCGCGTCGAACCCGTGAACGACATCATGTCGATGCCCGGGTGAGACGACATCGCCTCGCCGACCGACGGTCCGTCGCCGTTGACGAGATTGAACACGCCGGCAGGCACACCGGCTTCATGGAACACATCGGCAATCAGCATCGCGTTCAGCGGCGCAATCTCCGACGGCTTCAGCACCATCGTGCAGCCGGCCGCCAACGCGGGCGCCGCCTTGCACATGATCTGGTTGACCGGCCAATTCCACGGCGTGATCATACCAACGACGCCGACGGGTTCGTAAGCGATCCCGGTCGTGCCCTTGATCTGCTGGAATTCAAAATCCTTCAGGATCTTGATCGTCTGATTCAAATGCGCAACGCCCGTCGCCGCCTGCGCCGCCTTCGACAGCCACACCGGCGCGCCCATCTCAAGCGAGATCGTCTCGACGAACTCACCATAGCGGCGCTGATAAACCTCAAGCACCTTGGTCAGCAGCGCCAGGCGCTCTTCCTTCGTCGTCTGCGAAAACGTCTCGAACGCGCGGCGCGCGGCCTTCACGGCCTTGTCGACGTCGGCTTTCGAGCCGAGGCTGATCTGCCCGATCGCCTCTTCCGTCGCCGGGTTGATGACGTCGAGCGTCTTCGGCGAAACGGGATCGACCCACTTGCCGTCGATATAGAACTGAAGTCGCTTATTCATGGGGAATGCTCCTTGAGAGAGTGCGAGATAAGAACGGTGTACGGCTGAAGGAACCTAACGTCGCGCGAAGATATAGGCCGCCGCGACGGCCGAGACGAGCGTCCCCGCGGTTGCAGCCCACAACATCCAATCGGGATGCGGGATGATGGTCATGGTCCAGAGTGCGAACACGAACAGCAGCACCGCCACGACCCACGCGGGCCAGCTCTGCCGCTGCGCCACAAAGATCGCGACTATGCAGCCCACAAACACCCCGAACGCCCAGGCGAGAACCACGGCAAGCTTGGCCTCCATGGGCACAATGTTCATCAAAGTCGTCTGAACCTTGGGATCGTAAACGTCGACACCTGCGGGCAGCGGGTAGAGAAAATGCCCAAGGCCCTCACCGCCGCCTGTCGCCAACGCACCGGCAACGAGGCCGGCAATCACACCCAAAATCCCGCGCAGCATCGGCGCCCCTTTGTTTCGTCGGCCGGAACTTGCTGCTTTCGGAACGCCCTGTCCAGGAGGCCCCAACCCGTCCCATTCCCAGGCTTACCAACCCCCGCCGGTTGTGTTTATGTGCCTCCAGAGTCCCAAGAAACCCGGCCGCCGCAATGATCTTGCTGATCGACAACTACGACAGCTTTACGTGGAATCTGGTCCATTATCTCGGCCAGCTTGGCGCCACCGTCGAAGTGCAGCGCAACGACGCCCTGACCGTCGACGAAGCGATGGCCAAAAAGCCCAGGGCGATTGTCCTATCACCTGGCCCCTGCGACCCGGACAAGGCGGGCATCTGCCTCGACCTCATCGCCCGCGCGGGCGAGACGACACCGATCTTGGGCGTTTGTCTCGGCCACCAAGCGATCGGCCAAATCTATGGCGGCAAGGTTGTGCGCGCACCAGCACCCATGCACGGCAAGGTCAGCGCCATCCACCATCAAGGCCTCAGCGTGTTCAAGGGGCTGCCCGATCCGTTCAAGGCCACGCGCTATCATTCGCTGACGGTCGATCGCGCCACGCTGCCGAATTCGCTCACCATAACGGCCGAGTCCGACGACGGCGTCATCATGGGCCTCGCCCACCGCGAACATCCGGTCCACGGCGTTCAGTTCCATCCTGAGAGCATCGCGACCGAACACGGCCACGACCTCCTTCGCAATTTCCTCAATCTAGCCCGCGCCGCATGAGCGCCGATCACTTCAAGGCGCTTGTCGGAAAAGCCGCTTCGGCCTCGGCGCTCACTGGTGCCGAAGCCGCCGAGGCTTTTGACATCATCATGGACGGAAAGGCGCCCGAGCTTCAGGTCGCCGCGTTCCTCACCGCACTCCACATGCGCGGCGAAACGGTGGAGGAGATTGCGGCTGCGGCAGACGCGCTGCGGGCCCGCGCCCTAACCGTCGATGCGCCGCCTGACGCCATCGACACCTGCGGAACCGGCGGCGACGGCTTGGGCACGCTCAACATCTCGACCGCGGCCGCGATCGTCACGGCCGCGTGCGGCGTCAAAGTCGCAAAGCACGGTAACCGCGCGCTCTCGTCGAAGAGCGGTTCCGCCGACGTGCTGGCCGCGCTTGGCGTCAAGATCGACCTGACGCCGCAACAAGTCCGCAAGTGTATCGACGAAGCGGGCTTGGGCTTCCTCTTCGCACCGGCGCACCACAGCGCAATGAAGCACGTCGCGACGGTCCGCCAGCAACTGGGCTTCCGCACGATCTTCAATCTGCTCGGCCCCCTGTGCAATCCGGCGCGCGTGAAGAAGCAACTCGTCGGCGTGTTCGCCGACAAATGGCTCGAGCCGCTCGCGCATGTTCTGCACACCTTGGGCACGGAGCGCGCCTGGGTCGTGCACGGCGCCGACGGCTTGGACGAGTTGACGGTGACGGGCCCCAGCCACATCGCCGAACTGGATCACGGCCAAGTCAGGCGCTTCACGATTTCCCCCGCTGATGCGGGCCTTTCGCTCCACCGCCTCGACGAGCTCTTCGGTGGCGACGCGGCTTTCAACGCCGCCGCCATGACGCGCCTCTTCGCCGGCGAAGCCGGCGCCTATCGCGACATCGTCTGCCTCAACGCCGGCGCCTCGCTTGTCGTCGCGGGCAAGGCGTCGTCGCTACGCGAAGGCACCGAAACCGCGCAACGCGCGATCGACAGCGGCGAAGCCCGCGCAACGCTCACGAAACTCGTCGCCGCGTCGAACGCCCAGACGGCCGGCGTCCTGGATCGCATCGCCGCCTACAAGCGAAAGGAAATCGACGCCGCCCAGGCCGCAAAGCCGCTGCCCGAACTGGAAGCTCTGGCCAAGCGCGCCTCGCCGGTCAGACCCTTCGCCGCAGCGCTGCAAGCGGCGATCGCGAAGGGCGGCTATGCGCTGATCGCCGAGATCAAGAAGGCAAGCCCGTCGAAAGGGATCATCCGCTCGCACTTCGACCCGCCCGCCCTCGCTCGCGCCTACGAGGCCGGCGGCGCGACGTGCCTCTCGGTGCTGACCGACGGCCCATCCTTCCAGGGCGCCAACGAGTTCCTGACCCTCTCGCGCGAGGCATCCCGCCTCCCCGCCCTGCGCAAAGACTTCATGTTCGATCCCTATCAGGTCGTCGAAGCGCGCGCGCTGGGCGCCGACTGCATCTTGATCATCATGGCGGCCGTGACGGATCAAGAGGCGCAACTTCTGAACGCGACCGCGCTGCAATGGGGTATGGACATCCTCGTGGAAGTCCATGACCGCGCCGAACTCGAACGGGCAATGAAGCTCGACCCAAAGCTGATCGGCATCAACAACCGCGACCTAAAGACGTTCCAAACGTCTCTGGCCGTCACGGAAACGCTCGCGCCGCTTGTGCCGAAATCCTGCATTGTCGTCGCGGAAAGCGGCATCAACACACACGACGACCTTGTGCGCCTTGCGGCCGCCGGCGTCAGAACCTTCCTGGTCGGCGAGAGCTTGATGCGGCAGAATGACGTAAGTGCCGCGACGCGCGCACTGCTCAAGGGAGCCGCATGACCAAGCTGACGCATATCGACGACAAGGGCAGCGCGCGCATGGTCGACGTGTCCGCAAAGGATGCGACGCACCGGACGGCGATGGCCGAAGCGATCGTGCGCATGAAGCCCGAGACGCTCGCGCTCGTCCTCGACGGCACCGCCCCGAAGGGCGATGTGCTGGCCGCCGCGCGCATCGCGGGTATCATGGCCGCGAAGAAAACGTCGGAGTTGATCCCGCTCTGCCATCCCCTACCCATTGCCGGCGTGACCATCGCCTGCGAGCCCGACGAAACGGACTCGCTCATTCGCGTTCTCGCCAGTGTGAAAGTCACCGGCCCAACCGGCGTCGAAATGGAAGCACTCACGGCGGCGACTGTTGCCGCCCTCACGATCTACGACATGCTCAAGGCGGCTGAACGCGGCATCGTCATCGACGGCGTCCGCCTTGTCTCGAAAGAGGGCGGCAAGTCCGGCACCTATCGCGCCGACAAACCCGAAGCCTCCCGCTCCTCGGCAATCCGCCGCAGCGCCGCCACCGCCGCGGCCTCCGTGCGCCGCACCCGCCAGCGCTCGCAACCGGTCGAAGTGATGAGCGAAGTCACGCTGCGCAAGCCGCTTGTCGATCACAACGCCAAACGCGATGCGCTGCGCCGCTTCATGTCGAGCCGCAGTCTCACCGCGCACGCGTGGGCCAAGGATGCAGGCGTGCCAGTCGGCGTCATCTATAGTTTCCTGCACGGCCGCTCGCACACGCTGACCAAGAACGAAGAAGCCAAGCTCGCCGACGCCGCGGGCGTTTCGCCGGACGATCTCTACGCGGGGTAAGCCCATGCTCTCCGTCGCGGAGGCGCAGGCCAAAGTCATTGAAGGGTTGAAGACGCTACCCGGCGAACAAGTTTCGTTGGGAGCGGCGTTCCATCGCGTCCTCGCCGCCGACGTTGCCTCGACGCGCACCCAGCCGCCCGCCGACGTCAGCGCGATGGATGGATACGCGGTCCGCGCGCAGGACGTCGCGAACCTGCCCGCGGCGCTCAAGATTGTCGGCGAAATTCCGGCGGGCACAGTTCATCAAGGCTCTGTCGGCAGAGGCGAAGCCGTTCGTATCTTCACAGGCGCCGTCGTCCCGAAAGGCGCGAACACGATCGTCATTCAAGAAAACACGAAACGCGAAGGCCAGACCGTCCACGTCGTCGACGGCGCCGCGCCAGCGGGCCGTCACATCCGCCGCGCCGGCATCGATTTCAAGAAGGGCGACAAGCTGTTAAAGGCCGGCCACCGTCTCACGCCGCGCGACATCGCGCTTGCAGCGGCGATGAACCACGCGAGCCTGCCCTGTGTGCGTCGACCGCGCATCGCCATACTCGCGACCGGCGACGAACTCGTGCCGCCGGGGACGGATCCGGGCCCCGCTCAGATCATCAGTTCATCCTCGGCCGGCTTGCTAGGACACATTCTGGATTGGGGCGGCACCGTGCGCGACCTGGGCATCGCCCGTGACCGCATCGACGATATCAAGTTCAAAGCAACGGCCGCAGATGGTTGCGATCTCTTCGTCACCTTAGGCGGCGCATCGGTCGGCGACCACGATCTGATTCAAAAGGCGCTCGCCCCCGAACTGAAAGTGACCTTCTGGAAAATCGCGATGCGCCCCGGCAAGCCGCTCATCTTTGGTCGTCATCAGTCGATCCCCTTCGTCGGCCTACCCGGCAATCCCGTCTCAGCGATGGTTTGCGCCCTGCTGTTCTTGAAGCCGATGATCTATCGCCTGCTCGGCGCAACCGAGCCGGCGCTAAGGATTGGACGCGCGCGCCTCGCGTCGACGCTTCGCGCCAATGACGAACGCCAAGACTACGTGCGCTGCCATCTCCGCACGGACGAAGACGGCATCGATGTCGCCGAACCGTTCCCCGTCCAAGATTCGAGCATGCTCAAACCGCTCGCCCAAGCGGACGCTCTGATCGTGCGCCCGCCCGGCGACCCGGCTAAGGCCGCGGGCGACCTCGTGTCGCTCGTGCATCTCAACTGAAAAAGGTCCGGCGCCGCCAAACACGGCAGTTGACGCCGCTTCGGAACAACACTAGAACAAACCCAGTCTGTTCCGACTCTGTTCCTAGATATGGGGCTCCAAAGCATGCTTACCCGCAAGCAGTATGAATTGCTCATGTTCATCCACGAGCGCCTGCGGGAGACCGGCGTTGCGCCCTCATTTGACGAAATGAAGGAAGCGCTGGATCTCCGTTCAAAATCCGGCATCCACCGCCTAATCACGGCGCTTGAGGAACGCGGATTCCTCCGCCGCCTCGCCCACCGCGCTCGCGCGCTGGAAGTCATCAAGCTCCCCGAAAATTCGACCATGCCCAAACCGCGCGCGCGAACCGTCACGCCCACGGCGGGCGCCGCATCACGACCAGCCTTCGGCGTCGTAGAATCAGGTGGCGCGATCCGCATACCGCAAGGACGTACCGCCGGCGCCGCAAAGCGCCTGGTTGAAGTTCCGGTGATGGGCAGAATCGCCGCCGGTACGCCGATCGAAGCGTTGCAAAATCCGACTGACAACGTGCCGGTCGCGGAGTCGATGCTGGGCTCGGGCGAACACTACGCGCTCGAAGTCACCGGCGACTCGATGATCAACGCCGGCATTCTGAACGGCGACACCGTGCTCATTCAACGCGCAGACGACGCGCAATCCGGTGACATTGTCGTTGCCCTGGTCGACAACGCTGAGGCGACGCTGAAGCGCCTGCGCAAACGCGGCCAGCAAATCGCTCTCGAAGCCGCAAACCCCGCCTACGAAACCCGCATCTTCGGCCCGGACCGCGTCAAGGTCCAAGGCCGTCTGATCGGCCTCGTCCGCCGCTACTGAGCCGATCCAGCCCAAGGTCGCGCGCCCCGCTCGCGCGCGACCGATGTCCAAGCGACGCCCCCATCCTCAAGCCTCATCTCGATTGCGCCCTCGCGCCGCAATAGCCCGCGCGTGATCAAGACGCGCGGCCCGTCGCAAGGCGGACGCCACCCCCGCGCCAGGTCGATAACAACCGCGACGCGCGAACAATCCTCGACCAACGCCTCCGCATTGAACGCGACCAGCAAAGGCGAGCGCCCGCCGACATGCGCGACGCAACCCACCTCGTCGCACGCGAAGCCGCCGTCGTCGTCTTTGGTCACCGCCGATACTTCACGCGAGTCGCCGTCGCGCCGGAGCCAAATCTCCGCATCGAACCGCCCGCGCCGCGACGACAGCAAATGCAGCGCGCCGTCGGCGTCGCGAAACGCAACATTATCGCCGTCCGCAGCAATCAACACATCCGGCACGCGCGCCGTGGGCAAGACCGCAAGGCCGACAGCCACCGCAACAAGTCCAAACCACCGCCACTTCGCCATCCAAATCGCCAGCCACAGCCCGCCCGCCACGATCAACAACAAACCCTCGATCGGCCAAGCTCCGACGGCCACCGTCGCCCCCGGCCACGACGCCACCCAATGCGCGACCCAAAGCATCGCGTCGAGCCCAACCTCCATCGCGGCCAGCGGGATCGCCTCAAGCCCGAACGGCATCAACAACAGTGCGAACACACCGGCCGGCATGATCAAGAAACTGACAATCGGCGTGACCATGACGTTCGCCGCCACGCCGTAATCTGCAAACCGGTTGAAGTGAAACGCCGCCAACGGCGCCGACGCGAGCCCCGCAATGAAACTCGTGGCAGCCGCTCCCAGCAGCATCCCCCACGCCGTACGAACGACGCCCCGCGGCTCGACATCCCCGATCCGCCGCTCGTTCCACCACTCGTATGCTGCAATCAGCGCGACCACGGCGGCGAACGACATCTGAAAACTCGGATCGATCCAAGCCTCCGGCGTGACCGCCAAAATGAGGATCGCGGCAACCGCTACGCTCCGCATATTCAGGGCCGAGCGATCGAAAAGTATGGCCACCAGCGCTACCGTGATCATCACGAACGCTCGTTGCGTCGGCACCGAAGCACCGCTCAAGAGCAGATAGGCGAACGACGCGGCGATCGCCGCCGCAGCAGCCCACTTCTTGACCGAGTAGTTCAAAACAATCGCCGGGATCATCGCAAAGATCAGCCGCAGCGCCATGAAGAACCCAAACCCGGCCAGCGCCATATGCAATCCTGAAATCGATAGCAGATGCGCCAGACTGGAATCCCGCATCGCCGCGTTGTCCTCGTCCGAGATCAGCCCCCGTTCGCCCGTCAGAAACGCGGCCGCAATCGGCCCGGTGCGCGGTGACATGGCCGCAAGTATCCGTTCGCTCACCGCGCGCCGCACGTCCTGCACCGCGCTGTCCGCCGCCTCGCCAAACGTGTCTTCGCGCGGGCTTGCGATCTTCACGACCGGCGCAAGCGAAAAACCTACCGCCCCAATCCCATCGAACCAAAGCTTGCGTCCAAAATCATATGAGCCAGGCGCTACAGGCGCCGGCAGCGGCTTCAACGTCGCGCGCACCTCGATCCAATCGCCCGGAGACAACGCTTCGGTCTTCTTGTTGATCGAAATCCGAATGCGATGCGGCGTTTGCCGCAACACCGGCCTGGTCGACTCGACATCCAACCACACGCGCGTGCGTCCGCGCTCCGCCGGTTCAAGCCGCGCCACACGTCCCGTGATCGTCAACATCCGCGTCTCTGACGCGAGCACCACAATATCGTTCGTCTGCGCCCGCAAGACGGCCAACGAGAAACCTGCGCACACACCCGTCACTATGGCGGCCGTGCTTACGACCCCGGCGTGGACGTCCAAACGCCGCGCAAGCAGCCAAACAAGACCCGCAACAACACCGGCGCCCACGGTCCAAGCCGGCGGCTCAAACGGCAGTGCGAAGTAGCCACCGATCCCGCCACCCATCAGCACCGGTACGAACAGCACGCGCCGCGCCGCGTCCGCGCGCCACCCTTCGGCAATCGCGCGCGGAAGCCCCGCGACAAACGTAACCGCCCAGCGCACAACGTCGCGCCAATCCCACGGGCGCAGCATTTCGCCGGGTTTCGCGGCTTCGCTCAAACGGGACCTCATGCTAAGGACGGGCGCGTTTTCGGCCGATCGGCCGGCGCCTGGAACTCAAATCGAAATCGAACTCAAAGTCGAATCATGAAGATCGTCACGCGCTTCGCCCCTTCCCCCACCGGCTACCTCCACATCGGCGGCGCGCGCACGGCGCTGTTTAATTGGCTGTATTCGCGCCACCACAAAGGCGTCTTCCGACTGCGCATCGAAGACACCGACCGCCAGCGCTCCACCCCTGCAGCCATCGACGCCATCATCGAGGGCCTAGAGTGGCTGGGCCTAAGTTGGGACGACGAAATCGTCTACCAATTCGCCCGCGCCGAGCGCCACGCCGAGGTTGCCAAACAGCTTCTGGCCCAAGGCCGTGCCTACCAGTGCTACGCTTCGCCGGAAGAACTGGAACAGATGCGCGAAGAACAGCGCGCCGCGGGCAAACCCATCCGCTATGACGGACGCTGGCGCGACAAGCCCGCCTCCGACCGCCGTCCGAACGTGCCGCCGGTCATCCGCATTAAGGCGCCGCAAACGGGCGAGACGATCATCCACGACCAAGTCCAAGGCGACGTGCGCTTCGGCAACGACGTGCTGGACGATTTCATCCTCCTGCGCTCCGACGGCACGCCCACCTACATGCTATCGGTCGTGGTCGACGACCACGACATGGGCGTGACCCACATCATCCGCGGCGACGACCACCTGACCAACGCCGCGCGTCAGCGCCAGATCATCGACGCCATGGGTTGGCCCGAACCCGTCTACGCGCATCTGCCGCTGATGCACGGCGAAGACGGACAGAAGCTGTCAAAGCGCCACGGTGCGCTCGGCATCCACGAATACAAGGATCTGGGCTACCTGCCCGAAGCGATGCGCAACTACCTCCTCCGCCTCGGCTGGAGCCACGGCGACGACGAGATCATCCCGACCGCGCAAGCGGTCGAGTGGTTCAATTTGGAGAACATCGGCCGCAGCCCCGCGCGCGTCGACTTCAAGAAGCTCGACAACGTCAACGGCCACTACATGCGCCAAGCGTCTGACGAGGCGCTGGCGGATGCGACCTTGCCCCTCTTCAAGGGCCAAGCGAGTCCGGACCTGCGCGCCAAACTGATCGCCGCGATGCCCGGCTTGAAGGAGCGCGCCAAAACGCTGGTCGAACTCGCTGACAGCGCACAGTTTCTGACCGCGACCCGGCCGCTGAAGCTCGACGACAAGGCGCAGAAACTACTGACGCCCGAAGCGCGCGCTCTTGTGGGCCGTCTCAAATCGCTCTTCGAACAAGCGCCGTCGTGGGACGCCCCCGCCCTGGACGCGGCCGCCCGGCATTTCGCAGAGGCGAACGGCCTAAAACTCGGCGCCATCGCACAACCGCTACGTGCGGCATTGACGGGCCGAAGCACCTCCCCTGGCATTTTTGACGTACTGGCAGTACTGGGACGGGCCGAATCGCTGGCACGGATGGGCGACCAGGTACACCAATAGGCTGCAGCCACCGTTTCGAAACATATGCTAAATCAGAGTTCACCCGCCGTATACGAATTCGAATATATTGCGGTGCACAATCGCTGAGACTCAGTTCCGGCACCCCAAGCACTGGAGGTCCAACATGCCCAAACCCCCGTTCGCCTCGAAGCCTGCGGGCTTGGCCAAGCTCACCGTCGGAAACAAGACCATCGACTTGCCCGTCGCGCGCGGCACGGTCGGTCCCGACGTCGTTGATGTCCGCAAGCTCTACGCCGAAGGCAATGTCTTCACCTACGACCCGGGCTTCACCGCGACGGCAAGCTGCGAAAGCGCGATCACCTATATCGACGGCGACGAAGGCGTGCTGCTCTATCGCGGCTACCCGATCGATCAACTCGCCGAACAAAGCGACTTCATCGAGTGCTGCTATCTGCTGCTGCACGGCGAACTGCCGTCCCCTGATCAGCTCAAGACGTTCCGCAACCAGATCACGCGCCACACCATGGTGCATGAGCAGCTCAGCCAATTCTTCCGGGGCTTCCGTCGCGACGCGCACCCGATGGCCGTCATGTGCGGCGTAGTCGGAGCGCTCTCGGCCTTCTATCACGACTCGACCGACATCAACGATCCGGTGCAGCGCACGATCGCCAGCCACCGCATGATCGCCAAACTGCCCACGATCGCAGCGATGGCGTACAAATATTCGGTGGGTCAACCCTTCATCTATCCGCGCAACGAGCTGAACTACTCCGAGAACTTCCTTCGCATGTGCTTCGCGGTGCCGGCGGAAGACTACAAAGGCAATCCCATTCTCGCCCGAGCACTCGACCGCATCTTCATTCTGCACGCCGACCACGAACAGAACGCGTCGACGTCGACGGTGCGCCTCGCCGGCTCATCGGGCGCGAATCCGTTCGCCTGCATCGCGGCCGGCATCGCCTGCCTCTGGGGCCCCGCCCACGGCGGCGCCAACGAAGCCGCGCTGAAGATGCTGGAAGAAATCGGCGATGTGAAGCGCATCCCCGAATACGTGAAGCGCGCGAAGGACAAGAACTCGGGCTTCCGCCTGATGGGCTTCGGCCACCGCGTCTACAAGAACTACGACCCACGCGCGAAGGTGATGCAGCAAACCTGTCACGAGGTGCTCGACACGCTCGGCATCCGCAACGACCCGCTTCTGCAAGTCGCCATGGAGCTCGAGCGCATAGCGCTTTCGGACGAATACTTCATCGAGAAGAAGCTCTACCCCAATATCGACTTCTATTCGGGCATCACGCTGAAGGCGCTGGGCTTCCCGACCTCCATGTTCACCGTCCTGTTCGCGGTCGCGCGCACGGTGGGCTGGATCGCGCAGTGGGGCGAGATGATCGAAGACCCAAGCCAGAAGATCGGCCGCCCGCGCCAGCTCTATGTCGGCGCGCCGCAGCGCGATTACGTGCCGCTGCACAAGCGCTAAACGCCGGCGCTCGCACTCAAGGGGCTGCGCCGTCCGGCGTGGCCCCTTTCTTCGTCTTCGGCTCGCGCATCACCGCAAGGATCGCCCGCGCCGCACGCAGGCTCGGCTTCTCGTCGCCAAGCCCCAGTGCCTTCACCGCTTCGGCCGAGGCCGTCACCTGCGCAACGCGCGCGGACGGGTTGGTGATCAGCTGAATCAACTCCGCCGACAATTTCTCCGGCGTGCAGTCCTCTTGAATGAGTTCCGGGATCGCACGCCGGTTCAGAATCAAATTGACTAGCGTGACGAACGGCACCCGAATGTAGCGCCGCGCGATCGCCGCGGTGAGCCTCCCGACCTTGTAGCCGATCACCATCGGCGTTGCGCTCAGCGCCAGCTCCGTGGACACCGTCCCCGACGCCGCCAGCGCCACGTCGGCCGCCTCGAACGCCGCGAACTTCTCCCGCGTATCTTCGACGATCACCGTAGGGTGCTCCCACACCGCCGCCAGCGCCTTCACGCGCGCCGCTACGTTTGCCACCGTAGGAACGACGACGCGCAGCTTGCCGACCCGCGCTTCGGCGAGTGTTATCGCCTCGCGAAACACTGGCCAAAGGAACCGGATCTCGTTGAGCCGGCTGCCCGGCAGCAGCACCAGAATGCGCTCGTCCGCGCCGATGCCGTACTTCGCGCGGAAGGTCGCACCGAGGCCCGCCACCGGCGCACGCTCGACGACCGGATGACCGACGAACGTCGCCTTCAATCCTGCATCGGCAAAGAACGGCACCTCGAACGGCAGCAGACACAGCACGTGGTCGAAATAGGTTGCCATCTTCTTGGCGCGATCGGCCCGCGAGGCCCAAACCTGCGGCGCCACGTAACTCACGAGCTTCAGATCCGGCGCCTTGCGTCGGATGGCGCGCGCCACCCGATGCGTGAAGTCCGGACTGTCGATCGTCACCGTGATATCGGGCTTCATCTTCGCCGCGAAATCAGCCGCCTGACGAACGCGCGCCAGAATGCGCGGGATACGCGGCACCACCTCGCGCAAACCCATCACCGAAGTATCGTCAAGCGGATAGAGACTCTGCAACCCGCCTGCGCGCATCATCGGCCCGCCGACACCGATCACGCGCACGTTGCCGCCCGTGAGTTGCTTCAATCCTTCGATCAATTGCCCACCGAGCGCATCGCCGGACGGCTCGCCCGCGACGAGCATGATCGTAGGTGTTGCTGCAGGCGCCAACTCCGTCATCCGTCCACCGAATCCGCGCATACGAACAGGCCAAGCTCATCTGCGCGCGCACGCACGCGCGCCTCATCCATGATCACGCTGCGGCCGGCCTCGATAAGGATGCCGACCAATCCGGCCTTGGCGGCGTTCACCACCGTGCCCTCACCGATCGCAGGCGGATCAATGGTCATAAGCTGAGTCGGCGCCATCGCCTTGACCAGCACCGCGCTTGCGCGAGGCTGTGCATCGAGCGACGCCAGCATTGCATCGGTCCCGGCGCGCGCTTCCCGCGCGATTACCGTCGTGCCTTCGATGACAACGGCCTGGCCTTGCTTCGTCGCGCCATGTTCCTTGGCGAGCCTCAGCGCCGTCTTGAACGACGCTCGCACCGCATCCGTCGGCGTCGTGCGCGTCAAACAACCGGCCGCCGCCGTCAGACTGGGCGCGACCATGAGCGGCGACACGACCGTCATGCCGCGCGCCGCCAGCATCGCCGCGATCGTCCGATGCAACCGATCATCGCTGCGCTCTAACGTGCCGAGCAACCGCACGAGAAACACGAGCCCGCCCCAATCCGGCCGCAGCTTGACCTTTCCGCCGTCCGGTCGCGCCAGCTTGCCCGCGAACACAACGTCCTGACAGCCATTGCGTTGCAGAGCGGCGAACGTCGCCCCGATCTTGCTGATGGGATTGCGCTCATGCGGTATTGTCAGCTCGAACGCCTCGGCGAACTCATCGACGGCGGCGACGAAATAGGGACGACCCTCGCGCACGCACGCCTGCACGATTTGGCGCGGCATTTCACCCGCGCCTGCCACAATTCCAACCTTGCGCTGCGCGGCCGTCACGTCGCTTCGGCGCGGCTCTCGCGGTTGGGCATGCACAGCGGACGATTTCCGCCGGCGCGAACAAAGTTCACGATATCCATGACTTCCTGGTTGTTCGCGAAGAGTTCGGCGACGTCCGCCAGGCGCTCTTGGAACGTGCCCTCCTGCGCAAACAACAGACGGTAGGCGTTGCGCAATTCGTGAATCTGTTCGCGCGTAAAGCTACGCCGCTTCAAGCCCACGAGATTGAGGCCTGCGAGATAGGCGCGATTGCCCATCACCGAGCCATACGGAATCAAATCGCCTTCAAGCCCCGCCATCCCGCCGACAAAGGCGTGCTTGCCGATGCGGCTGAACTGATGCACGGCGGCGCCGCCGCCCAGCCACACGAAGTCTTCGACCACGACGTGTCCGCCGACCATGGCGTTGTTGGCGAACACACAATTGCTGCCGACGATACAGTCGTGCGCGACGTGACTGTCGGCCATGAACATGCAGTTGTCGCCGACCCGCGTCATCGCCCCGCCCTTGGCGGTGCCGGGATTCATCGTTACGTGCTCGCGAATGATGTTGTTCGTCCCGATGACCAGCTGTGTCGGCTCGCCCTTGTAGGCCAAGCTCTGAGGCGGCTGACCCAGCGAAGCGAACGGATAGACCACGGTGCCCTTGCCGATGGTCGTATGACCGTCGACGCAAACGTGATTGATAAGGCGCACGTTCTCGTGCAGCACGACGTCTTTGCCGACGACGCAGAACGGACCGATTTGAACGCTCTCGTGGACTTTCGCGCCCGTTTCGACAACGGCACTGGGGTGGATCTTAGTCATCGACGTTCGCCGGCTTTCCGTTCTTGTCCATAATCATCGCGCTGTACTCTGCCTCGGCGCACAGCTTGCCGTTCACATAAGCTTCGCCCGAAAAACGCCAAACGGGCTTGCGCGCGCGCAGCAGTTTCACGGGTATGCTCAACACGTCGCCCGGCATCACCGGCGCCCGGAACCGCGCTCGGTCGATCGACATGAAGTAGACTAGTTTGTCGTCCGCGCTCGCATTCATCGAGTGCATGACGAGCGCACCGGCCGTCTGTGCCATGGCCTCCACAATCAGAACGCCCGGCATGATCGGATATCCGGGAAAATGCCCCGCAAGAATCGGATCGCTGATCGAGACCAGCCGGATGCCGGTCGCACTGAGATGGGGCACGATGTCGATCATCCGGTCGATCAACAGCATCGGCGGCCGATGTGGCAACAGCTCCATGATCCGCTTGGTGTCGGCGGTCTGAAGCTCGGTCTTAGCTTCCGTCGCGCTCATCTCTGTTCCGTTTTCCCTTTGCCAAACGCGACAGCGTTGCCACCTCGCGCCGCCATTGCTCAATCGGTTTTGCAGGGAAGCCGCCGTGGACCTTGCCGCCCTCCAAGGACCGCGTCACGCCCGACTTGGCAGCAATCATGGCACCGGCCCCGACCCTTACGTGATCGGCAACGCCGACCTGCCCTCCGAGAACGACGAACTCGCCCGTCTCCGAACTGCCGGCGAACCCGGATTGCGCCGCAAGGACATTCCGGCGTCCAATTCGGTTGTTGTGCCCGATCTGGACCAGATTATCAATTTTGCTCCCCTCACCGATCACGGTATCCGCCAGGGCCCCGCGATCGATGGCGCAATTGGCCCCGATTTCGACGTCGTCCTGGACGATCACGCGCCCCAGCTGCGGAATTTTGAAGTGGCCCCGCGGTCCCGAGACGTAGCCGAAACCGTCCTGACCGATGGAGGTGCCGCCGTGAACAATGCATCGGTCGCCGATCAGGGCATGACTGATCCGAACATGCGCACCCAGCCAGGCCTTGTGCCCGATTTGCACGCCGCGCGCGATGGCGACGCCCGGTCCGATAATACAGTCGTCGCCGATCTCGACCCCTTCGCCGATAAAGACGCCGGGCGCGATCACCGTGCCCTCGCCGACACGAGCGCTGGGCGCAATCGCGTGTAGCGGCGGCTTGTCGGCGGGCCAAAGCCAGAATGCGTTCGGATAAAGCGCGGTCGAAACCTTCGCAAACGCAAGTGCCGGCCGATCACACACCATGGCAATGGCGGTAGGGGGCACGCTTGAGGCAAGCGCCGCCGGCACCAAGACGACACTCGCCTGCGTCCGCTCAAGCGCGCCTTTGAACTTGGGGCCCTCGCAATAGGAAATTTGTCCGGGCCCCGCGCTGTCGAGCGCGGCCACGTCGGCGATCTGCGCGTCAGCGCCGGCTGCCGCTTTGGCGCCGGTCAACTCGGCAACCTGCGCAAGCAACAGCGGTCCGGCATTGTCGTAGAATCGTGGATCGGCCATGACGCCTACAATAGACGAAGGACCGAACCTTGTGAGGTTCGGCCCCTTGCCTTCAACACGTGAAGTCTCAGTCGATCGGCTGGCTTAGCCTGCGGGCTTCGCCGGAGCCGGCTTCGCGGGCGCGCCGGGCTTCGGCCCGGCCTTCGGAGCCACGGGCGTGACCGTGACCTTGGGCAGAGCCGTGTTCAGGCGGGCGATAACCGTTTGCGTCACGTCAAGATCCGTCGCGCCCAGCACGACGAGGCCGCGGTCCAGCAGAAGATTCGCGCTGCGCTCGGTCATGATCTTCTCAAGAATCGGCCCCAGGGCCTTTTCAACCTGCGTACGCGAGTTCGCGAGACCGGCTTGAATGGCGGCCTGGCGATCCTGGACTTTCTTTTGGAAGGCCTGACGACGTCCCTCAAGTTCCTTCACAGCCGCCTGCCGGGCATTGGCGTCCATAATGTTCGCCTTCTGCTGCAGCGCCTGAACGTCGGCCTGGAGCTTTTTGTTCTCCGGCGCGAAGTCGGTTTCCATCTTTTTGGCCAAGTTTTCGACTTGGACATACATGTCCTTGCCGACGTTCGACTGGCGCAGAACGGTGGCCCGATCAAGGAACAGAATGACCGCAGCCGGCGCACGCGTTCCGGCCGGCTTCGCCGCTGCCGGCGCCGCCGGTTTCGCGGGAGCGGCCGGTTGGGCCATCGCGGTAACACTACCGAATGCCATGCTTGTCGCCGCCAAGGCGGCAACGGCCCAAAGGGCCTTTGTCGTATTCATCTCAATGTAACTCCTGGAGAGCGGACTAAAACTTCGTACCTGCGCTGAAGCGGAAGGACTCCGTTTGGTCGTAGTCTTCTTTGTTCAAAACTTGGGAGAAATCAAGGCGGACCGGACCAAAAGGCGAGTTCCAATAGACGCTGAGACCAGCTGACGCACGCAACGCAAGATCGTCCTGAATGCAAAGGTCGTTCAAACCGGGCGTATTCGGCGGCCCGTCCACGCATGCAGGTTTGTCCGCAACAATGCCCACCGTACCAAAGTCCGAGAAGAGGCTGGTCTTAATGCCAAGTTCTTCCGGCAGGAAGTTCGGGAACCGCAACTCGACGGTACCGATTGCGTAGGCTTCACCGCCGACCGACAGCGGCGTGGCGCCGTCGTTTTCCGGAGCGATGTCGCGCGGGCCAAGGCCCGAAGTCTTGAAGCCGCGGAACGAGCCGCCGCCCTTGAAGAAGCGGTCGTTCACCTCAAGCGTCTCATCGCCGTACGCAACGACATAGCCAGCCGTCGCCGCAAGGTTCAGGACCAGGTCGTCCGTCCAAAGGCGCTTGTACCAGTTCGACGTCATCTCGGTGCGGATGTACTTCTTGTCGCCGCCGATGCCCGACACGTCGTTCGAGAGCGTGAAGTCAAAGCCGTTCTTCGGCTCGATCGGGTCGTCTTTCTCGTCATAGGCATACGTGAAGCCCACGAGCGACAGCGTCGTCGTGCCGAGCAGCTGCTGGCCGATCGAATACGTCACGTCGTCTTGGCGCAGTGTATAGCGCAGACCGACGCGGCCGAATTCCGACACGGGGAAGCCCAGACGCAGACCGATGCCGCGGATGTCCGCCTCATAGTTCTGTTCGTCGTAGACGGCGTGCGTGTTGTAGATGTCGAAACCGGCCGACATGTTGCGGTCGAGGAAGTACGGCTCCGTGAAGCGCAGGTCGACCTGCTGACGGATACTCGACACCGAAACCTGCAGACGCAGGAACTGGCCGCGGCCCAGCAAGTTCTTTTCCGTCAGGCTGACCGCGCCGACGATATTGTCGGCCGACGAGAAGCCGGCGCTGACCGAGAACTCGCCCGTTGATTGCTCTTCGACCTCGACGTTCAGAACCGTGCGGTCCGCCGCCGTACCGGGCTCTTCGTTGATCTCGACCTTCTTGAAGTAGCCGAGACCGCGAATGCGCGAGCGCGAACGGTTGATCAGCACGCGGTTGAACGCGTCGCCTTCGACGAGTCGGACTTCGCGGCGGATGACCTTGTCGAGCGTACGCGTGTTGCCGACGATGTTGATGCGTTCAATATAGACGCGCGGTCCTTCTTCCATCTTGAAGACGACGTCGACGGTCCTCTCGTCCTTGTTGCGGCGAACGCGTGGGCGGATGTCGACGAAGGCATAGCCCTTTGTGCCGGCCGCCAGCGTCAGCGCGTCAACGCTCTTGTCGATCAGTTCGGCGTTGTACTGCTCGCCGTTCCCGAAGCGGATCAACTGCTGAAGCTCGTCGACAGGAATATCTTTCAGCTTCGTGTCGATCTCGACCTTGCCGAAATTGTAGAGCTCGCCCTCTTCGACCGTGAACGTGATGTAGAAGCCGCTGCGGTCGGGCGCCAGTTCGGCGACGGCCGAGACAACGCGGAAGTCGGCATAGCCCTGGCTGAGGTAATACCGGCGAAGCTGCTCACGGTCGAACGTCAAACGATCGGGATCGTAGTTGTCGTTCGACTGCAGGAAGTTCCACCAGATCGATTCGCCGGTCGCGATTTTGTCGCGCAGGGTCGAGTCGCTGAACGCTTTGTTGCCGATGAAGATGATTCGGCTGACGCCCGTCGTCGGGCCTTCGTTGATTTCGAACACAAGGTCGACGCGGTTCTGCGCCAGCTGAACCGTCTTCGGTTCGACCTGCGCCGCAAAGCGGCCGCCGCGGCGATAGACTTCGATGATGCGCTGAACGTCCGACGACACCTTCGCGCGCGTGAACACCATACGCGGCTTCAGCTGCACTTCGTCTTCGAGCGTCTTCTGCGAGATCTTCGAGTTACCCTCGAACGCGATGCGATTGATGATCGGATTCTCGACCACCTTCACGATCACGGTGCCGTTCTGCTGATCGATCTGAACGTCGGCGAACAGACCGGTCGCGAACAGCGTCTTTAAGGATTGATCAACCAAGGCCTGCGTAAATGGCTGGCCTTCGCGAATGACCATGTACGACAACACGGTCGACTCTTCGATGCGCTGATTGCCTTCGACTTGAATCCGTTGAACGGACGGACCGTCGGCAGGCTGCGCGAAAGACGGCACGACGCTCAACATTAGAGCTACGCAGAGCGTCAGAACCGTTCCCAGTACTCTCTTCATTCGTTCACGCCCCGCGGCCGCCTAAAACTAACAGGTCATTCGTCGCGTCTAGTTCAGAAGAACTTCGTCAGGTCATTCCACGTCGCAAAAAGCATCAAACCGACCACGAAAACGAAGCCGATCCGAAACCCAAGCTCTTGCGCGCGCTCCCCCAACGGGCGCCCACGTACAGCTTCTATGCCATAGTACAGGAGATGTCCCCCGTCGAGCATCGGTATGGGAAAAAGATTGAGTAAACCGATGCTCACCGACAACACCGCCGCTAGGTTGATGAGCGGAACGAGACCGAAGAACACGAGAACTTGGCCGGAAACTGAGGCGATTCCTATCGGGCCGGACAACTGCTGATAGTCGCCGCGACCCGTCAAGAGCATACCGATGAAATCAAGCGTCTTAACTACGATGTAACGTACGGTGCCGACCGCGCGTGAAAGCGCTTCGATTGGCCCGAATCGCACAGGAACCACCACTTTTGGAGCCCCCGACACCATCGGCGCGAATCCCGCTGCCTGCGCCACGATCTCATCCGCCGAGGCCTGCGCGTTGGTCACCAGATTCGGCGTGAACGTCAGATCGACAATCTGCCGCTTCATGGATTTCGCCGGATCGACGGGATCACGGGACACCTTCAGCGTCACCGGACCACCCTTCGCTTCCACGATCGCGGTCGCGATAACGCCAAACGATTCGACCGGAGCGCCATTGGCCTCGAAGACAAAATCGCCAGCCAACAGGCCAGCTCGCCCGGCAGGAGAATCGGCAACGACGCTTTTCACCTCACCGGGGCTGACCGGACCGATCCCGATCCCCGTATCCTTCACTTTCCGGCTGCTGAACGGATCGGGCTTCTCGATCGTGCCCGGCGTCACCGGCAGTTCGACCACCTGATCGCCCCGCTGGACGCGGAATTGCAGCACGCGATCGCGCCCCACGCTGACATTCTCGACAATGTCCTGAAACTCGCGGATCGGTCGGCCGTCGATGCTCAGAACGACGTCGCCGACCTGGAGACCGGCCTTCGCCGCCGGCCCGCCCGGCTGCAAGCGTCCGATCTGCGACGAGGTCACGTAGTCGCCGAAGATCAAGAACAGCGCGGTCAGAATTACGATCGCGAAGATGAAATTTGCGACAGGTCCAGCGACCGCGATGACGGCCTTCTGATAGAGCTTCTTGTGATGGAACGAGCCCGCCAACTCCGCGGCCGAGGCTTTCGCAAGCCTTTCGTGATCCGGCGTCGACGACACACTGTCGTCGCCCCAGAACTTCACATAGCCGCCAAGCGGCAGCCAGCCGATCTTCCAATGCGTCCCATAGCGATCGTGAAAGCCCGCCATGGCGCGCCCGAATCCGATCGAAAAGCTCTCGACCTTCACGCCGAAGAAGCGCGCCGCCAGAAAATGCCCAAGCTCGTGGACGAAGACGACAAGCGTGATCGTGAACAAAAAGCCAAGCCCGCCAAGGCCAACAAGCCCGGCCCAGCCCAAGAAACTCGTGGGATATTCCATCGTTTCCGTTCCCGTTGATTCGTCTTGTTCTAGTTCGCCAACTGCTTCACGGCGCACGCCCGCGCTTCGGCATCGATCGCCAATGCGTCGTCGATCGAGGTCGGCGCACGCCCCGGCGACTCGCATGCCGTCAGCGCAGCTTCCACCACGCGCGCAATTTCAGAAAAGCCGATCTTGCCCGCCAAAAACGCCTCAACCGCGACTTCGTTGGCGGCGTTCAGAATGGTAGGTGCCGCGCCCCCCTCTCGCAAGGCGTGCTGTGCCAAGGCGAGACACGGAAACCGCTCCAAATCGGGCTTTTCAAAGCTCAATTGACCGACCTGCGCCAAGTCTAGCCGCGCGGTCGGGGCGGCGATCCTGTCAGGATAGCCAAGGGCGTAAGCAATCGGCGTGCGCATATCCGGGCTCCCAAGCTGCGCCAGAACGCTGCCGTCACGGTAAGCGACCAGGCAGTGCACGATCTGTTGCGGGTGAACGACCACCCCTAACCGTTCAGGAGCCGTGCCAAACAGATGGTGCGCCTCGATAAGCTCCAGACCCTTATTCATGAGGGTCGCGGAATCGACCGAGATCTTGGCGCCCATGACGTAGTTCGGATGCTTGCACGCTTGTGCCGGCGTGACCTTCGCCATCTCCGCCACGCTCCACGTCCGGAACGGTCCGCCCGATGCCGTCAGCGTGACGCTCTCGATCGCAGCCGACTGGCGCGCATCGAGAACCTGAAAAACCGCATTATGCTCGGAATCGACGGGCAACAGCGTCGCGCCGCTGCGCCTCACCTCTTTCATGAAGAGATCGCCGGCGCACACCAAACATTCCTTGTTGGCCAGGGACACAGTAACGCCGCGCGAAACGGCGGCCAGCGTCGGCCGCAGACCGGCCGCACCGATGATGCTCGCCATCACCCAGTCCGACTCCATCGCGGCAGCCTCTTCGATGGCCGCGCCGCCCGCACCGAGCTTGATCGACGTGCCGCCCAGCTCCTGTTTCAGCTCTGCATAGGCGGAGGGCTCGGCAACCGCGACGAACGCTGGCTGCAGCCGCCGCGCTTGCGCCGCCAACTCGCGCACATTCGCCTTGGCCGTCAGCGCGACGACGCGATACGTGCCCGGTGCTTTGGCATTGTGATGCTCGATCAGGTCGACCGTGTTGACGCCGACGGATCCGGTCGAGCCCAACACGCTCAGCTTGCGTCCGCCCGTCACGGCGAAACCCAGGCGACGGGCGAGTGCCCCACCAACCCCACAAAGGCGCCCAAGCCCAACGTCGCGAAAATCAGTCCGTCCAGGCGGTCCAGCGCGCCACCGTGTCCCGGGATCAAATCCGACGCGTCCTTCACGCCGAACGTCCGCTTGAGGAACGATTCGGCCAAATCTCCGCACTGGGTGAGGAACGACAACGCCACGCTTGCACCGATGAACTGCCAGGAGGGCGCAACACCAGCGACCTGCGCCAACACTATGCTGGCCGCGGTGCCTGCGGCCAGTCCCGCGATCGCCCCCGCCCAGGTTTTGCTGGGCGAGATCAGTGGCGCGAGCTTCGGCCCGCCGAAGATCGATCCCGCGACATAGGCGGCGCTGTCGGTCGCCCAAACGACGCACAACAGCCAAATCACCGTCTCGAAGCCGTACGGAACAAGATGGCGCAACCAAACGAACGACAGGCAAGGCACCGCAACGTAGAGAATGCCGAGGATAACCCACACCCCGCGCTCCTCACGCGACTGCGCCACGACGCTGCCGATCAATGCGGCCAACAAAATGCCGGCCAGCGCCCAATCCGGCCGATCAATGGCAAGCAGCGCCTGTGACGCAACGAGCGCAACAACATGCAGCGCGAAGCGCCAACCCATATCCTCGCGATGAACAATCCGCACCCACTCGCGCGACATCGCGATGCCCGCGGCCGCAACCCAAATCCCGAGTACCCATCCGCCGGCATAGACCGCCGCCAATGCCGCCGGAATCAGAATGAGCGAAGCCAGAATGCGTGGCCAAAGACTGGAACCGGAGGCTTGTCCGATCACGTACGACCGCCCGCCGCCGCAGGCAGCCCGCCGAACCGCCGATCCCGTCCCTGAAACTCACGGACCGCGGCCACAAGATGCACCTTGTTGAAGTCGGGCCACAGCGTGTCGGTGAATACGAACTCCGAGTACGCCGTCTGCCAAATCAGAAAATTGCTGAGTCGCCGCTCGCCGCTCGTGCGGATCACGAGATCGGGGTCCGGAATGCCCGCGGTCGCCAAGTACGACGTGAACACCTCGCGCGTCACCGCATCGGCCTTCAGTTTACCGGCCTGAACGTCTTCCGCCACACGGCGCGCCGCTTCGACGATCTCGTCCTGACCGCCATAATTGAAGGCAATGACGAACTTCAGTTTCGGATTGCCGCGCGTACGCGTCTGCGCGTGCTCGATCAGGTCGATGATGTCGCCTTCAAGCCGCGATTTGGCGCCGATCACGCGCACCTCGACACCCTGCTTGTGCAGCTCCTCAAGGTCGTCGCGAATATAAAAGCGCAGCAGACCCATGAGATCGTTGACCTCCGTCACCGGCCGTTTCCAGTTCTCGGAAGAGAAACCATAGAGCGTCAGATATTCGATGCCCAAATCCTGCGCCGCGCGGACGATGGTTCGGACCGCAGCGACGCCCGCGCGATGCCCCATGACGCGGGGCAGATGCCGCGCCTTCGCCCACCGTCCGTTGCCGTCCATGATGATCGCGACATGGCGCGGCGGCGCTGGCTCTGGCTTTGCTGATGCATCGGACGGCATGGGACGGATAGATCCGCGAGGTCTTTAGACCTGCATGATCTCCTTTTCCTTGGCCGCCAGCGCGTCGTCGATTTCTTTGACGTGCGCGTCGGTAGCCTTCTGCACCAGGTCGTGCTTCTTCTTGTGCTCGTCTTCGCTGATCTGATGCTCCTTCTCGAGAGCCTTCAGATGCTCCATCCCGTCGCGGCGGATATTCCGCACCGCAATGCGCGCGGATTCGGCATATTTCGCGCCAATCTTCGACAGTTCCTTACGCCGATCTTCCGTGAGCGGAGGAATCGGAATGCGCAGCAACTGCCCGTCGACCTGAGGATTAAGGCCAAGGCCCGCGCTGCGGATGGCCTTGTCGACCGCGCTGGCGAGCCCCCGGTCCCATACCTGCACGGTCAGCATGCGTGACTCCGGCGCGTTCACGGTCGCCACCTGATTGAGCGGCATCGCGCTGCCATACGCATCGACCGTTATCGGATCCAGCAAGCTCACCGACGCGCGGCCCGTGCGAAGACCGGCGAACTCATGCTTCATCGCCGCGACAGCGCCTTTCATGCGCTTCGTCAGATCGTCCATGTCAAAGGGTTTGCTTTGCGCCATAGCGTCCTCCGTGGGGAATTTTGATTCCCGCTGTTCTTCAGTTCGATATCACGGTGCTGAGCCCTTGGCCCTGCAGCACCCGTACAAAGTTCATCTTTTCGTGGATGTTGAACACGACGATCGGAATGCCGCTCTCACGCGCCAGCGACACCGCGGACGCGTCCATCACCTTCAGGTCGCGCGACAGCACGTCCATATAGCCGAGCCGGTTATAGCGCTCGGCTTTTGGGTTCGTCTTCGGATCGGCCGCATAGACGCCGTCGACTTGCGTGCCCTTCATGAGTGCATTCACGCCCATCTCGGCCGCGCGCAACGCCGCCGCCGTGTCCGTCGTGAAGAACGGATTGCCGGTGCCGGCCGCAAAGATCACGACCCTGCCCTTCTCCATGTGGCGGATCGCGCGCCGCCGGATATAGGGCTCGCACACCGTCGTCATCGGAATGGCCGACAGCACGCGCGTCGGCACACCCGCCCGCTCAAGCGCATTCTGCATGGCAAGCGCGTTCATGACGGTGGCCAGCATGCCCATGTAGTCCGCGCTGGCCCGCTCCATGCCGGAAGCAGCCGCCTGCAGCCCGCGGAAGATATTTCCGCCACCGATAACGGCGCAGACTTCGGTGCCTATCTGGATGGCGGCTTTGATCTCGCCGGCGATGCGGTCGACCGTCGCAAGGTCCAGACCGTAGCTGCCGGAACCCATCAACGCCTCGCCGGAGATCTTCAGAAGAACTCGGCGGTAGATCGGCGCTGATGTCATCGGTTCCGGCCCTTTGTTGATGTCCTCAGCTCTTCGCTGCGGCGGCGACTTCGGCGGCGAAGTCAGTTTCCTCTTTCTGGATACCTTCGCCAAGGGCGTAGCGCACAAACCCTTCGATTGAAATGGGCGCACCCACATCCTTTTCGGCCGCTTTCACGACGGCGTCGACGGTCTTGTCCGGGTCCATGATGAAGGGCTGCATCGGCAGCACGACTTCCTCATAGAACTTGCGCATACGGCCTTCGACCATCTTGGCGATGATGTTCTCAGGCTTGCCCGACTGGCGCGCCTGGTCCGCGAAGATCGACTTCTCGCGCTCCACGACGGCCGAATCGAGTTCCTCCGGCTTCATCGCAAGCGGCGGGAACGGCGTGCCCGCGACATGCATCGCAAGCTGACGACCCAGCGCCGCAAGCTTCGTGGCATCGCCCGACGATTTCAGCGCGACCAGCACGCCGATCTTACCCAGGTTCGGCGCGATCTGATTGTGCACGTAGGTCGTGACCAGACCCGGCGATACGCTAAGGCTCGCGCTGCGACGCAGTTCCAGCTTCTCGCCGATCGCGCCCGAAAGCTCCGTCACCGCGGCCGTGACGGAATGGCTCGTGCCCGGAAGGCTAGCGTCGCCCAACTTTTGCACGTCGCCGCCCGCATTGAGGCCAAGATCCGCAACCTTCGCGACAAGCGCCTGAAACTTGTCATTGCGCGCGACGAAGTCGGTCTGCGAGTTGACCTCGACGACAGCGCCGATGTTGCCGCGCGTAGCAACGCCGACGAGGCCTTCGGCCGCGACGTTGCCGGCTTTCTTCGCGGCTTTCGACAGGCCCTTCTTACGCAGCCAGTCGATCGACGCTTCCATGTCGCCGCTCGTTTCGGCGAGCGCCTTCTTGCAATCCATCATGCCGGCGCCGGTCTTCTCGCGCAGGTCTTTGACCATCGTGGCTGTAACTTCAGCCATGGGGAGGCTCCTAATCGTTCGAGTTGAGGCGCGCGGGACATGAGAGCCCGCGCGCGATTCGTCAATGCGTGGCGGCCGGCAGCTCTTGCAGCGGCACTTCGGCCGAGGCGCCGACATCGACGCCATGCGAGCCTTGTGCTTCCGACAAGCCGTCGATCACCGCGCGCGCGACCAGATCGCAATACAGCGCCAGCGCACGCGAAGCGTCGTCGTTACCCGGAATTGGGAACGTGATGCCTTCCGGATTCGAATTCGAATCCACGACGGCCACCACCGGAATGCCAAGCTTGTTGGCTTCCTGAATAGCGATCGCTTCCTTGTTCGTGTCGATCACGAACAAAAGGTCAGGCACGCCGCCCATGTCCTTGATGCCGCCCAGTGCGCGTTCGAGCTTCTCGCGCTCGCGCGACAGGTTCAGGCCTTCCTTCTTCGTCAAACCGACTGCGCCGGCATTGAGGATTTCGTCGATCGTGCGCAGGCGCTTGATCGAGTGCGAAATCGTCTGCCAGTTGGTCAGCGTGCCGCCGAGCCAACGGTGGTTGACGTAGTACTGCGCACAACGCTTCGCAGCGTCGGCGACCGGCTCCGAAGCCTGACGCTTCGTCCCGACGAACAGTACGCGGCCGCCCTGAGCCACCACGTCGCGAACCGTCTTCAGCGCTTGGTGCAACAAGGGCACCGTCTGCGTCAGGTCGATGATGTGGATCTTATTGCGCGATCCGAACAGGAACGGCGCCATGCGGGGATTCCAGCGGTGAGTCTGGTGCCCGAAGTGAACGCCCGCTTCCAAGAGCTGGCGCATAGAATAGTCTGGCAGAGCCATCTGCGTTGTCTTTCCTTAACCGGTTGAGCCTCCGCGGACCTATCACCGGGTCTTGCGACCCAGCACCGGAGGGCGGCCCGCCATATGGCGGCCGGGCAACCCAAAGCCCGCGTGTGGAATGGCCGCGATATAAGGCCTTGCGCCAGACCACGCAAGGGCGGCAGCTTGGCCCCCGCGCGACAAATAGGCCATTTTGCCCCAATGACAGCCATCCGCCCGGCGATCCTGAACCTCGAACGAAACGGCATCGGCGAGGTGGCCTTCCTAGGCCTCGGCCGCACCGACATCATCCCCCTCTGGTTCGGGGAAGGCGACATCGTCACCCCTGACTTCATCCGAGACGCCGCCAAACGGGCCCTGGATCAGGGCAAGACCTTCTACACCTTCACCCGCGGCCTGACCGAGCTGCGCGAAGCCATCGCCAAATGGGCCTCCAACCAGTCCGGCCGCAAGATCGACCTCGACCGCGTCACGGTTCCGGGCGCCGCCATGATGGGCGTCAACATCGCCCTCCAATGCGTCTGCGAGCCTGGCGACAACGTCATCGTCATCTCGCCGATGTGGCCGAACATCTTCCAAGCCGTCCGCGGCATCGGCGCCGAACCCCGCTTCGTCCGCCTGAACGGCGGCAGCAACGGCGAACCGTGGACACTCGACCTCGACCGACTGTTCGCGGCCGCCGATAAACGCACCAAGGCAATCTTCTGGGCCTCACCGTCCAACCCCACGGGCTGGATCATGAGCGAACGCGAACAGCGCGCGATCCTCGACTTCACCCGCAAACGCGGCATCGCCATCATCTCCGACGAAGTCTACACCCCGATCGTCTACGACACGCCGGCGCCAAGCCTCGCCGCCATCGCCGAACCAGAAGACGAAGTCTTCGTGATCAACAGCTTCTCAAAAGCCTGGGCCATGACCGGTTGGCGCGTCGGCTGGCTGATCCATCCCAAGGGCCTCGACTCCCAGATGGCCGAAATGGCGGCCTATAACAACACCGGCTCGGCCGTCTTCGCCCAATACGGCGCGCTCGAAGCCATTACCAAAGGCGATGCGTTCGTGAAGTGGCAACTGGACCGCTGCCGCAACGGTCTCGCGATTGTCGAGAAATTCATCGAGAGCCAAAACCGCATCAGCTGGTCGAAACCCGCCGGCGCCTTCTACGGCTTCCTCGCCGTCGAAGGCATGACCGACAGCATCGCCTTCGCCAAACGCTTGCTGCTGGAAGCAAAGGTCGGTGTCGCCCCCGGGATCGCGTTCGGGCCGAAAGACGACCGCGATAACGACCGCTTCATCCGCATCTGCTTCGCCCAAGACCCAACGCGATTGAGCGACGCGCTGGATCGCATCGCCAAGCACATCTAGCGTGAACAACCGATGAGCGTGCCGACGAAAACGGAACTGGCGCGTCCGTTTCTACCCGCAAAAGACTTCGACCTGTCCAAGCGTTTCTACGAAGCGCTCGGCTTCGAAATCCTGCTCGACGCCGAAGTCGCGATCTTCGGCGTCGGCGCCAGCAGCTTTATCCTGCAGCGCTACTATCAAAAAGAGTGGGCCGAGAACTTCATGATGCAGCTGATGGTCGACAACCTCGACGATTGGTGGACACACATCCAAACCCTCGACCTACCTACAAAGTTCAACGTGCCCTCACCAAAGCCGCCAAAAACACAGCCCTGGGGCCTCCGCATCGCCTACGTCGTCGACCCCTCCGGCGTTCTCTGGCACGTGGCCGAACGCCGTCCCGGCACAAAACACGATTGAGCACTCGCTCAACATCGCGGCGCTCCCAAAACTGTCATCCCGGCCGCAAACTGAAGCGCAATCAAACCTCTTCCACCTCGCGCACGCCCTGCACCACCTTGATCGCGCCTTTGAGCGCCGGCGTCACCGCATAGCGGCCGGGCAGCTCAAGTTCCACCTCGCGTTCGCCCTTTTCGACCGGGAAGATCAGCGTGACGATCCCCTTGCCGCTCTTTCCCTTCAACCGCTCGGCTACGCTGGCCAGCGGCTTCGGTTCGTCGATGAAGATTCGCAACCCCGCGCCGGTCTGCGCCGCGGCCTCATTCAGCCCCTGCGCGGCCATCACCTGAAGCTTCAGTTCATCGCCGTCCCAGCGGACAGCCACATCCAGCACCACCGCCGTGCCCGGATCGAGCAGCGCGCCCGCCTGGATCAACGTTTCAGAAAACGCGACAGCCTCGAACATGCCCGACGCGTCCGAGAAGCCGATATGCGACATACGCTTGTCGTCGCGCGTACGACGATCCTTGCGGCTGATGACACTCGCCGCCAGCTTCACGAGGCGATCCTCGTGCCGTTTGTCCGCCACCAAGTCCGCGTAGCGCACCACGCGCAAGCGCGCCAGAATCTGCGCGAACTCGTCCAACGGATGCGCCGATAGATAAAACCCGATCGCAGCAAACTCACGCGACAGCTGCTCGGTGTTCATCCAAGGGTCTACTTGCGGCATGACAGGGTCGCGCTGCGCCTCCACCTCGCCGAACAAATTGACCTGCGTGCTCTCCCGCTCGCGGCTGGTGATCGACGCCTCGCCGAGCATCATCTCGATCGACGCATGAACCTGTGCGCGGTTCGAATTCAAACTATCGAACGCGCCCGCCGCGGTGAGGTTCTCAAGAATCCGCCGATTGACGAACTTCGCATCCACGCGTCGCGCGAAATCGAACAGACTCTTGAACGGCCCACCCTTCGTCCGCACTTCGACGACATGATCCATCGCCGCGCGCCCGACATTGCGAACCGCAGACAGCGCATAGAGGATCGCCTCAGTGCCGTCCGGCCGTTTGCCCGGCAGGAACAGCGACCCC
>JAEUMM010000365.1 GCA_016792645.1 Alphaproteobacteria bacterium
GAGCGGAAGCCGCCTTCCAGCGAATGCCAGCACTGCGCACCCGCGCGGCGCACGATGCGCAATTGCTGACTGTCGAGATCGCGCAACGACGTCTCGTCGCGCGGAAAAGCGCCCGGCTGATACGCTACCGGCGACGCAGCCGCCGAACCAATCAACGCGACCACCAGAACGGCCGCCGAAATGAATGCGCGCATAGGACATGCTCCTTCTAAGCCAATAGATTGAACTGGCTTGGACACCATGTCTGTCAAGGTGGCCCGCCGTTCACGAACACGGCAACGGCCCGCACTTGCGGCCTGTCGCATACGCCACCACTTGAGCGAGCAACAATATTTCGCCACTCAAGAATTGGAGAACCACCATGATCGACGTCCGCCCCTTCGAAAGCTTGGGCACGTTTCAGAACGACTGGCTCAACGCCCACTACCATTTCAGCTTTTCCGGCTACCACGACGACGCCCGCACCCACTGGGGCGCTCTGCGCGTGTGGAATGACGACACGATCAAGCCGAAGACCGGCTTCGATCGCCATGGCCACAAAGATATGGAGATCGTCACCTATGTCCGCAAAGGCGTGATCACGCACAAGGATCACCTGGGCAACGAAGGCCGCACGGTCGCGGGCGACGTCCAAGTCATGTCCGCCGGCCGCGGCATCCTGCACGAGGAGCACAACCGCGAATCCGACGCCACGCAGATCTTCCAGCTCTGGATCTTCCCGAACGAAACCGGGATCACCCCGGGCTGGGCATCGCAAAGCTTCCCGAAAGGCGACCGCTCTGGCTCGTTGATCACCCTGGCCTCAGGCCGCAAGAAGGACTCAGGCGCCCTGCCCATCCATCAGGACGCATCGATCTTGGCCGCGACCTTGAAGCCGGGTCAGAAAGTCCAACACGAACTGGAAACCGGCCGCTACCTCTACCTGGTCCCGGCGTTGGGAAAGCTGATCATCAACGGCCAGACGGTGAAAGCACGTGACGGAGTCGCCATCCACGGCGTAGAAAAGATCGACATCGAGGCGATCGACGACTCCGAAATCCTGATCGCCGACGTGCCGAAACTCTAAGATATGGGGACAGCGCATGGCAGCTTTTGCGGAGTACCGGAATTATGACGCGATGGCCTTGGCCGAACTCGTCAGAACCAAGAAGGTCACCCCGCAAGAGCTGCTGGACGCAGCCCTCGCCCGTTCGAAGGAAGTGAACGGCAAACTCAACGCCATCGTCCTCGACCACGAAGACGTCGCGCGCAAGGCGATCAGGGACGGCCTGCCGCAAGGCCCGTTCACCGGCGTGCCCTATCTGCTGAAAGATCTCGGCGCGCAACTCAAAGGCACCGTCACAACCGGCGGCCTCAGCCTCATCCGCGAAACCGTCGCCGAAAGCGACTCGACCTAATTCGAACGCTGTAAGGCGGCCGGCCACGAGATCGTCGGCAAGACGCACTCGCCGGAGTTGGGCCTAAGCCCGTCGTCCGAATCGCGCATGTGGGGCGCCACGCACAATCCATGGGATCCGACACGAACCGCGGGCGGCTCAAGCGGCGGCGCGGCGGCGGCGGTTGCCGCCGGCATCGTTCCCGTCGCGCACGCGACCGACGGCGGCGGCTCAATCAGAATTCCCGCGTCATGCTGCGGCGTCTTCGGCATGAAGCCGACGCGCGCCCGCACGCCTGCCGGGCCAAAGCGCGCCGAGGGTTGGGGCGGGCTGGGCGTCGGCCACGTCGTCTCGCGCACCGTCCGCGACAGCGCCGCCTTCCTCGACGCGACGGCGGGCGCCGCGCCGGGCGACTACTACGCGGCGCCGGCATCGGCGCGCGCGTTCCTCGACGAGACAAAGACAAAACCGAACAAGCTGCGCATCGCCGTCTCGACGACCGGAGCCTTCCCGGGCGCAGTCCACCCCGACTGCGCGAAAGCGTTGCACGAAGCAGCGCGTCTCTGCGCGAGCCTCGGCCATCAGGTCGAAGAAGCGACGCCCAAACTGAACGGCTTGGAGATCCTGCAGGCCCAAGGCGTCGTGATCAACGCCAACGTCGCCTTCAACATCGACGAAGCCGCTGCCGCGCTCGGTCGCGAAGTCCGCGCGAGCGACGTCGAGCACTGCACCTGGTTCCGCGTCGAGCGCGCCCGCGCAACGGATTCGCCGACCTACGCGAAGGCGATGAATACGCTGCACGCTGTCGGCCGCACGATGGCCGCGTTTATGGACGACTACGACGTGATCCTGCAGCCGACGACGGCGCAGCCGGCGCTGCCGCTTGGCGTATTGAACATGGAGCGCACGGACGTCGACGCCGTTTTCCGCGACATGATGGGCTTCATCCCCTTCACCGGCCTCTACAACATCAGCGGCCAGCCTTCGATGAGCATGCCCTTGCACTGGACCGAGGCGGGCTTGCCGATCGGAACGATGTTCACCGGCCGCTTCGGCGACGAGGCAACGCTCTACCGCCTAGCCGCGCAATTGGAAGAGGCGCGGCCATGGAAAGACCGCCGCCCGCCGCTCTAACGCATCAATGCCCGATGTCGCGCCGCGCCGCGACAATCGTGATGATAAATCCGGCGGCGACGTCGAAATACGCCATCGATGTGAATATGAAGAACGTGGAGTTGGTGAAGATCGACGTCGTGACGAACAGCACCGTACATACGACCGCGACCAGCATGGAAAGTCCGTGGTTGAGGATTTCCGTCGCCTCGGTATTCACGGCCTTCACGATCTCGACGAACAAGACCAACAGGGCCATCAACAAGAACGCGTCGCCGGCCGAGACAATCCAATGCTGGCCCGAAAACATGTCGACTTCGAAGAACGTCGAAACGGTCCAGCTGCCGCCCAGCGCCAATGCACAAAGAGTGAACAGCGTCAGCGGAAAAACCATGAGCGGCATCACGCGTAACGTCGCCAACATTGAACAGTCCCCCGTCTGCAGCCGCCGGAAACCGATATGCCAGCGTCAGCGCGACACTAACATCGAACCGGCCCCGACGCGCCGCAATTTCGCTACGCCGCGAGACGAATCGGGACAAGCCGCGGCTCAGGCCGCACGATCAGCGCGAGCCCCAACCCGCCCACCAATCCCGCCAGCATCAAAATAGCACCCCAAAGCAACGGTTCGATCGGCATGCCGATCATGCGCGCAAGCCCCGTGACCGAACAAATTACGGTCAGCACCAACAGCAGACCCGTCCACACAAGAACTCTCATGACATCCTCTTGGCCAAGAATACGCAGGCCACGCATCGTGCAAACGGCAATCCGCACCAAAGAGTTGCCAACTATTCGCGCCGCCGAAGAAATAAAAACGACAAACGCCAAATAGAAACAAAACAAGCGGTTAACCGTATCCCCTGTCATCGGCCTGCTGATCGGAACCTTTCGAAGTAGGCCGGCGTTGCACCTCCCAGTTCGAGTTGTCTGTCGCTCGATTTCAATCGCCGCCCTTGGCGCTCGCGAGGGTGCGGCCGGACGCGACACAGAGGTTAGCCACAACATGACTGTTGCCCGACGCAGGCGGATGGCCGGCGTGTTCGTTGTGACCGCCGTCCTCTTGCTTGCTGCCGCCGCCGGTGCTCAAGCCGCCAGTGCGGAACACCTGAACCGTGACAGCGCTCAGGCGCTGAGATCGCTGACGCAGTCGAACAAAACCGCGGCAGACATCTCGCACATCGACCGCAGCAAATAGTCGAGGCGCCGCGCGCCACAAGATTAACGCAAGACGGCCGCGTCGCACGCAAAGCGACGCCGGCCGTCTTTCATCGGAAAGCGGGATCCGCGGGCGGAACCTTTCGGTTCCATTCGCGTTCTTACTCCTGACGCTCTCGCGGTATCGCCACCCGGCCATGCCGAGGAGACCGATGGAGCATCTCATGGCCGACAAAATGAGTAGAACATTGCTGATACTGGTTCTAGCAGCCGCGGCGATCGGTGGCGGCATCTATTACTACAACCACTACATCGAACCGCAGAACGACGGACCGATGGAACGCGCCGGCGAGAAGATCGACAACGCAATAGACGGCAAGTAGGAGCACCACATGCCACTTATCCAACTCGTCATCGCACTCGTCGTCGTCGGCGTTCTGCTTTGGCTGATCAACACCTACATCCCGATGGACGGCAAGATTAAGCAGATCTTGAACGTCGTCGTTGTCATCGCCGTCGTGCTGTGGCTGCTGCAGGTCTTCGGCATCTTCAGCGGCACGGGCAACATCAACGTCGGTTGATCTTCAAGATCGGCGCACGCTTACCACGTCGCGCCGGTCTCCGCCTCACCCAGCAGTTCGGCCAATCGCCGCCGTGTCCCGCCGGTCGTTCCCTTCGGCAGATCGCGCACCGGGAAGAACCCGGTCTCCGCGATCTCAAGCGGTCGCGCCTTGCCCGCAACCTGCCGCCAATTCCCCGCTTCGAACAGCACGATGTGATCAGACTTGCGATTGACCGTGCTCAAGAACACGCCGACCAAACGCGGCGGCGACGTCGCCTCGACAAGCGCCTCCTCGCGCAATTCGCGTACGGCCGCATCGACGGCCGTCTCGCGCCGATCGACCGCGCCGCCTGGAAAATGCCACCCCGGCGTATAGGTGTGACGGACGAGCAGGACTCGCTCCTCGCCGTCGCGCACGATGATCCGTACACCAATCGTTAAGGGCCAACGTCCGACGCGCGCCAATCGCGCCACGCGCTGATAGGCATAGATCGTGGAGCCGACGAAACGGGCGCGCAGTGTGCTCATGGTCACGCTGTTTTAACCGCAATACGCATGCCCGGGTAAAGCGTTCCCTAACCCCTGCACCGGTACGCTTCAGGCCGAAATTCGCCATCGGGGGACGTCAATGTCGATTCAGCAAAAGCGCGCCGAGGCCGAGAGCCTCTTCTCCTATGCGCGCCGCGTTCTGTCAGGCAAGGAAGAGCCGGTGACGGCGCCCGTCGATCCGGTGGACATCCGTTCCGGCATCGACCGCGCGCTTCGCCAGGTCCGCCGCGTCGGCATGGCGCCCTCGGTGATCGAAACCGCCGCCCGTGCCGTGTCCACCGTCGAAGGCACGCTGGTCGCGATCGACTCGATCCACTCCTATCTCAGCGAGGCTCTCGACCTGACCGCCGAAGCGCTCGCCCACCCCGACGAG
The DNA here is from genome assembly GCA_016792645.1 of Alphaproteobacteria bacterium. Taxonomy (GTDB): domain Bacteria; phylum Pseudomonadota; class Alphaproteobacteria; order Micropepsales; family Micropepsaceae; genus SZUA-430. The sequence continues at coordinate 5,132 of JAEUMM010000365.1, forward strand.
ACCAAGCGCGCGATGATCGCCGACAGGTACGAAGAGCTGCGCTCGCGTATCGACACCGTCGCGGCCGGCGCGACATTCGAGGGCGTCAACCTGATCGACGGCGCCCGCAAGACGATCGAATTCACCATCCCCGAAGGCGGCCACCCGCGCCACGCCATCGGCCACATTACGCTGATCGCCGGCGAACGCGGCCTGTCCCTGAAATCGCCGTCCGAACTCTTCGCCACCAACGACGAGATCGAAGCCGCACGCCTGTCGCTCTTCGCCGCGCGTCAACGCTTGGATCGCGCCGCCGAGACCTTCCTGAACCAGGCGAGCCTGCTCGCCCCGCATCTGAACCAAGGCCCGGATATGGGCGAGGCATAGGACACACGTCGAGCAAGGAGTCCGCACATGCACGAATGGTGGATCTACCTCTGTCGAGTCGTCATTGCCGTCAGCATGGGCTGCTTCGTCGCCGGCTGGATCATCTGCGCCAAGATCCAATCCGACGCAATCGATCAACCGCAGATAGCGCAGGGTGAGTACGTCTATCCCTTGCCCATCAAGCGCGGCTATACGCACTACGTCACCGCCGAGCAGAACGCGATGCTGGAAATCTGGCGCCCCATCATCATGGGATCCTGGTTGTTCGGCCTGGTCGGCTTCATAGCGCTGGGCGCGATCGAGGATGCGCGCCGGCACAGCGATGAGCTGCACGAGCCCTTCTAACGGTCAGAACCAACGCCTGACGCGCGCGCGATACACGCGGTAGTCTTCGCCATGGACGCGTTCCAAGAACGCCTCCTCGCTGCGGATCTGAACCTCAAGCGAAATATAGGTCGCCACCAGAAGCGTGACGGTCACCACGCTCGGCGACCACAACGTCATGCCGGCAACGAAGGCGAGCATTCCAAGAAAGATCGGATTGCGCGAAACGGAAAACGCCGCATCCGTGCGCAGCGGCGGCGCCTCGCTCGGAATGCCGATGCGCCACGACTTGCCCATCGCAAACTGCGCATAGCCCGTCCACACCACGGCGGCCGCCATCAAGCTCGCGCCCGTCCAGCGCGCAACATCGCCGGACGCCCAGGTCAGAAGCCCAACCCCCTGCTCCAAACCCGGCCACAGCGCCAGCGCCACGCAATAGGCGAGCAGGCCCACAACCACGACGGCAAACACATGCGCGACGAACCGATGCAACGGATCGTGATGATCGATAACGTAAGGGTTCACTCCCGCCGTCCGCCAAAGCCAAAAGCTGCGCGTAAGCGTCACGCCCACAAACGCCAATCCAAACAGCAAAGGTGTCATGTCTCTCATCCGTGATCGTGGGCGTGCCCATGCGCATCTTGCGGCGCGGCGACACCGGTCTTGAGTTCCTGCACGGCGGCACGCACCGTCTCGACCGCAGCGCTCAGCGCAAGACCCGCCATCACCGCGGCGACCGCGATGTCCGGCCACAGCGTACCCGTCCCGAACACGCCCAGCGCCGCGACCATGACCGCGGCGTTTCCGATCGCATCGTTGCGCGAGCACAGCCAAACCGACCGCATGTTCGCGTCGCCCTCACGGAATCGGTACAGCATCACCGCGACGCCGACATTCGCGATAAGCGCCAGGAACCCGATCGCACCCATGGTGATTGCGCTGGGCGTCGCGCCGGCCATCACGTTGTAGGCAGCTGCGCCCAACACCCACACGCCGAACAACCCCATGCTGACGCCTTTGACCAGCGCTGCCCGCGCCCGCCAGATCAGCGCCATGCTCAACACCGACAGGCTCAGCGCGTAATTCGCCGCATCACCGAAGAAGTCGAGCGCGTCCGCTTGCAGCGAGACCGAGCCGGCAGCCATCCCTGCGATCGCTTCCACCGCGAACATGGCGGCATTGACGACGAGCGCGACCCACAACACGCGCCGATAGGCCGACGACGTGTCCTTGGGCGGCGGCGGCGCCGAGCAGCAGGCGTCCATGAAAACCTCCGAGTCGGGCCTTGGCCCGGGAACGGAGACACGCTACATCCTACAGCGACTATAGCTTCAAGCGAAAAGATATGGCGGAAAACCTCACCATCGGTAGCCTCGCGCGCCGTGCGTCGACCAAAGTGCAGACCATCCGCTTCTATGAGCAGGAAGGTTTGATGCCCCCACCGGCACGCACGGAAGGCGGCCAACGCCGCTACTCGCGCGCCCACGCCGACCGCTTGGCCTTCATCCGCCACGCGCGTGAACTCGGTTTCCCGCTCGACGCGATCCGCGAACTCCTGAACCTCACCGACAAGCCCGACCAGTCCTGCGAACGCGTCGACCGCGTCGCGCGCGACGTACTCGCCGACGTCGAAGCCAAGCTCGCGCGTCTCGAAAGCCTGCGCGGCGAACTCAAGCGTATGATACGCCATTGCGGCCACGGACGCGTCTCCGACTGCCGCGTGATCAAAGTCCTTGCCGATCATTCGCATTCGAATTGCGTCTCGCCCGACCACGCCCACTGAGAACGAGGGAAACACCGTGACCCAGACCCCATCCAACGCCGACCAAATCGCTTTCTGGAACGGCGATGCCGGCGAAAAATGGGTGAAGGCGCAAGACCGGCTGGACGCGATGCTCGCGCCCATAACCGCCGAAGTGTTGAAAGCAGCCAGCGTAAAGCCGGGCGAACGCGTGCTGGATGTCGGCTGCGGCTGCGGCGAGACGTCGATCGTCCTCGCGAAGGCGGGGGCGCGCGTCACCGGCGTCGATATCTCGCGCCCAATGCTGGCGCGTGCGAAACAACGTGCCGCCGAGTCCCGCATCGATGCCTTCGACGCGATCGAAGCCGATGCATCGGAACGCAAGTTCGACGCAACATACGACCTTCTCTTCTCACGCTTCGGCGTAATGTTCTTCGCCGATGCGGATGCCGCCTTCGCCAACCTGCGCAAGGCGCTGAAGCCGGGCGGCCGCCTCGCCTTCGCGTGCTGGCGCGAACCGCGCGCCAACGAATGGGTCAGCGTCCCGGTCGGCGCCATTCGCCCGCACGTACCGCCGCAGCCGCCGCTAGGCCCCGAAGATCCCGGCCCTTTCGCCTTCGCCGATCTCGCGCGCGTTCGCCGCATCCTGGCCAATGCGGGCTTTGACAGCATCGCCGCCCGCCCGTTCGACTCGCCGATGCAATTGGGCGAAACGTTTGAAGATGCGCTGGCCCACATCCAAGATTTCGGCCCCGTCTCGCGCATGATGGCGCCCGCATCCGACGCCGAAAAGGCGAAAGCGGCCGCCGCGCTGCGCCACGCGCTTGAACCCTACGCGTCGAAGAAACCCATCGCGCTCGGCGGCGCGACGTGGATCGTCACGGCAAAGGCTTGAGCCCATGACAAACGATGACTTCGCGAAACTGGTCGACCGCTTTTGCGCAGCCGCTTCGCGCGGCGACGGCGACGCGCTGGCCGCCTGCTTCACCGAAGACGGCGTCTACCACGATTACATCTACGGCCCCCACGTCGGTCGCGCGTCGATCGCCGACATGTTGGTAAACCTCTTCCACCGCGACGCCGCCGACTACGACTGGCGCATGTTCGACCCCGTCTGCAACGGCGACACCGGCTATGCCTGGTCGCTGTCGAAATTCGTCTCCACCGTCCCCGAATTCAAAGGCAAGAGCGTCGTCATCGACGGCATGAGTCGCTTTGTC
>JAEUMM010000370.1 GCA_016792645.1 Alphaproteobacteria bacterium
TTTTGAGGCTTCGACCGTGGAAAAGGTGCGGCGGGCGCTGACCGCTGTGCCCGATGCGTAACGGTCAATCCCCTTGCCTGGCGCTGTCACGCGTTGAGGCGCATCGCGAACAGGACTATGTAATGCGCCGCCCTGAGCCGTGCCCTCACTGATTTGGGCATCCGGGGACCAGGAGTTTCTTTGAGCCCATGATAGGCGTCGTTCTGGTTACCCATGGCCGTCTCGCCGATGAGTTGAAGTCGGCCACCGAACATGTCGTTGGTCCGCAAACCTTGTTCCGCACTGTCTGCATCGGTCCGCAGGACGATATGGAAGTGCGGCGCGAAGACATCCTGGACGCGATCAAGGCGGTCGATGTCGGCGAAGGTGTGATCCTTCTGACGGACATGTTTGGCGGCACGCCCTCGAACCTCGCGATCTCAGCGATGGGAACGGGCAAGGTGGAGGTGATCGCGGGCGTGAATTTGCCGATGTTGATCAAGCTCGCGTCGGTCCGGCCCACGGCCAAGCTCTCGGATGCCGTCGACAAGGCGCAGGAGGCGGGCCGCAAGTATATCCGCGTCGCGTCGAAGGAACTGGCTGGTGGCTGACGACGGCGCGGAATTCACGCGCGTCGTCACGATCGTCAACACCAAGGGCTTGCACGCGCGCGCTTCCGCGAAGTTCGTGCAGTGCGCGGTCAAGTTCGACGCGCGGATCTCGGTCAAGAAAGACGGCGGCGCGGTTTCCGGTTCGTCGATCATGGGGCTTATGATGCTGGGCGCGGGAATCGGGAGCGAACTCTCGATGACGGCGAGCGGGCGGCAAGCACAGGCGGCGCTCGATGCGCTGGCGGAATTGATCGCGAACAAGTTCGGTGAGGACTCTTGATGCGTTGGCTGACCGCGCTTGTCGCTTTGTTCCTGATCGCCGCGCCGTTCGCGCAGGCGGCGGACGAGCCCGTCATTCCCGAAACCGCGACGCCGGCTTTGTGGACGGTCGAGAAGGGCGGCAAGACGCTCTATCTCTTCGGCTCGATCCATCTGTTGCCGCCGCAGACAAAATGGAAGCGCGACGAGATCGACCGCGCGCGTGAGGCGTCTCAGGTGTTCGTGTTCGAGGCGCCGCTCGACGAGGGCGGGCAGGCGATGCTCAAATTCGTCGAAGAGGGCGGCAAGCTGAAGAACGGCGAGACGCTGAAAGACGTGCTGGCGCCGGAGCTGCATGCCGACATGGAGAAGGCGGCCTGGCAGGTGCAGTACCCGCCGAAACTTCTTGCGCCGCTCAGGCCATGGCTCGCGTCGGTCTATCTCGAACTCTACGCGTATTTGAAGGCCGGGTTCTCTTCGTATTACGGCATCGATCACGTGATCGAGGAAGAGGCTAAGGCAGCGAACGCGGAGTTTGCGTATTTCGAAACCGTGTCGGAGCAACTCAACTATTTCGCCAAGCTCGATCGCAAGACCGAGACGGCGTTTTTGAAGGCGACGGTGAAGGGCGTTCTTGAAGAGCCGAATTTGCCGTTCGATCTTTTGAACGCGTGGGCCTCCGGCAAGCCGGAAGATCTATCTCGGCTTGTCGATGACGGCTTCAAAGACGTGCCTCAACTACGCACGCAATTGATCGTCGCGCGCAACCGGAAGTGGCTGCCGCAACTGCGTGTTATGCTGGCATCGGACAAGACGCATTTCGTAACTGTTGGGGTCGGACACTTGGTCGGACGCGACAGTTTGATCGCGATGCTGCGGGCCAAAGGATACAAAGTTACAGGCCCCTAAAACGCGGATTTTCGCGGGTCCCGGATGCTTGTAATAAGTGACAGGTGGCCATATCTTATTGGCTGTGACGGCTGCACCTAGGTGACGTGCGGACAAGATTGACGGCGGCGTTACAGCCTTCGTGCAAGACGGTTCCTCCATTCCTTTCGCATCGCCTCTCACGACGCCGGAGCATGTCGCTCTGGTGAAACCGCCTGCATCAAAGGACTTGAATCGCATGTCGCAGAAGACCGGAACGGTCAAATTCTTCAACGCCACAAAAGGCTTTGGCTTTATCTCGCCGGAAGGCGGCGGCAAAGATGTGTTCGTGCACATCTCGGCTGTCGAACGCGCGGGATGGCGTACGCTCAACGAAGGTCAGCGCGTTAGCTTCGAAACCGAAGCCGATGCCCGCGGGCCGAAGGCGATCAATCTGAAGGCGGCGTAATCGCCCCTTCCGATTTGAACTTAGGGCGGTCTTCGGGCCGCCCTTTTTGTTTAGCTCCTAGTGCTACCCTCGAGTTGATGAGCGATAAGCGGCCGGTCGTTTTGGTGGCGCATGATCCGGCGTGGACGAATCGGGCCGCCCATGAGCGCATGCGCATCGTCGAGGCGCTGGGCGACATGATCGTCGCGGTGCATCACATCGGCTCGACGTCGATCCCCGGCATCCTGACCAAACCCATCATCGATCTGATGCCCATCGTGCGCTCGCTCGAACTGTTCGACGCGCAAGAGGGCGTGGTGCGGGGGCTGGGTTACGAGTGGCGCGGCGAGTTCGGTATCGTGGGGCGGCGGTTCTGTACGCTGAACGATGCTTCCGGCAAGCGCGTCGTGCACGTCCATTTCTTTGCGCCGGACTCGGACGAGATCGAGCCTAACCTCGCGTTTCGCGATTACCTGCGCGCGCATCGTGACGAGGCGCTGGCCTATCAGGCGGAGAAGCTGCGGGCGGCCGCCCTGCATCCGGACGATTCGGGGGCCTACACCGAAGAAAAGGGCGCCTGGATCAGGGCGTGTAAGGCGCGGGCGGTCGCGTGGGCGCGGCGTTGACAGAGCGCCCGGGAAGCGTGCTCAAATCGCCGCTTCTCACTGTGTTCGGGCAGGGGCGCCCTGTACGGAGTTCGCAATGAACCACCGATCCATGCTGTGCTTGGCGCGCGGCGCTGTTGCCTGCGCGGTTTTGCTCGCCGCGGCGGGATGCGCCGAATTCGCTGATTTCATTTCATCGGATACGGATGGAGGCAAGAGCGAAGCCGCTCAGCAAGC
>JAEUMM010000382.1 GCA_016792645.1 Alphaproteobacteria bacterium
CCCCGATATCATCTGGCTGACCGACGGCCTCGAAGACGGCAACGCGGCCGACTTTGCGCGCGCGCTGTCGGAGATCGGCACCCTACGCGTCCAAACCGACGACGCCCTCAACGCAGCGATCGCACTCACGCCGCCGACAGCGGAAGGCAGTGCCCTTCTCTTCCGCGTCGTACGCGGCAAGGAAGATGGCGACGTGAAGGGCACGTTGCGCGCCACCGGCACGCAAGGCCGCTTCCTCGCCACGCAAGATTTCGTGCTTCCGACAGGCCAAAACAGCGTCGCGGTAAAATTCGATCTCGCCACCGAACTGCGCAACGACCTCGCACGTGTCGAAATCGCCGACCGCCAATCCGCAGGCAGCGTCGTCCTCATCGACGAACGCTGGCGCCGCCGCCCTGTCGGCCTCGTCTCCGGCCAAACGGTCGACACCGCGCAGCCGCTGCTCTCCGACCTCTTTTATCTCGACCGCGCGCTCGCGCCGTACGCCGAACTCCATCAAGGCAAGATCGGCGACCTCGTCCGCTCCGGCCTTTCTGTTCTCGTCCTTGCCGACGTCGGCCAAATCGTCGCCGACGACAAAGCCGCGGTCAGCGAATGGGTCGCGCGCGGCGGCGTGCTCATCCGTTTCGCCGGACCAAAGCTCGCGTCTCAATCCGACGAACTCATCCCCGGCAAACTCCGCACCGGCGGCCGCCTCCTCGGCAGCTCGATGTCGTGGGAAGAACCGCAACGCCTAAGCCCCGACTGGCCCGAAGACAGCCCCTTCGCCGGCCTCGCGACAGCGCCCGACGTCACCGTCACGCGCCAAGTGCTGACCGAACCCGGCGCCGGCAGCGACATCCGCACCTGGGCACAACTCGGCGACGGCACGCCGCTCGTCACCGCCATGCGCCAAGAGAAGGGCTGGATCATCCTTTTCCACGTCACCGCGAACACCGCCTGGTCGTCGCTGCCCATCTCCGGCCTCTTCGTCGACATGCTCCGCCGCACTGTCGCGCTGTCATCCGGCGTCACCGGCGACGATCCCGCCGCGAGCGCCGCGTTAGGCCCGCTGGTTCCCGCCGAAACGCTCGACGGCTTCGGCCGCCTCGGCGCGCCCGCAGCCTCCGCGTTGCCGATGCGCGCCGCCGAGTTCGACGGCGTGCCGCCCGGACCGCAACATCCGCCGGGCTTCTACGGCGACGGCGGCGTGCGCCGCGCGTTCAACCTCTTCAAGGCCGACGCCGCGCTGAAACCGTTGCCGGCGCTGCCAGCCGGTGTCGAGCTTGCAACATTTGGCTTGAGGCAAGCGCTTGAGCTTAAATACGTCCTGATGGCTTTGGCGATTGCATTGGCGCTCATCGACCTCGTCGCAGGATTGATCCTGCGCGGCCTCGTCGCCGTGCCGCGTCTGCCTGTGCGCACGGCAACGACGGCCCTCGTCGCCTTCGCGCTGCTCATGCCGCAGATCCACGACGCCCGCGCCGACGACGCCTTCGCGATGAAGGCCTCGCTCAACTACCGCCTCGGCTATGTGCTCACAGGCGACCCGGAAGTCGACGCGATGAGCCGCGCCGGTCTCAAAGGCCTGACCCGCATCCTGAAGGAACGCACCGCCGTCGAACCGGGCGAGCCGATGGCCGTCGACATCGAGTCGGATGAGATCGCGTTCTTCCCACTCCTCTATTGGCCCGTCACGACCAGCCAGTCGCAACTCTCCGCCCGCGCACTCGACAAGGTCGACACCTTCATGCGCAACGGCGGCACGATCGTCTTCGACACGCGCGACCAAGACACCGCGCTGCCGCTCACCACGGGCCGCACGGCAAGCGGTTCGCAAATCCTGCGCCGCATGCTCTCGGGCCTCGACATCCCGCCGCTGCAACCGCTGAACCAAGAACACGTCCTCACGCGCGCGTTCTATCTCCTGCGCGAGTACCCCGGCCGCTGGGCCTCGGGCCGCGTCTGGGTCGAAGCGCAGAACGCGGCGACCGACGGTCAAGCCGCGGCGACCACCGCCTCCGACGGCGTCTCGCCGATCATCGTCGGCGGCGCGGACTGGGCCGCCGCTTGGGCGGAAGACGACGAAGGCCGTCCGCTCGCGGCCGTCGTTCCCGGCGGCGACCGCCAGCGCGAGATCGCGATGCGCTTCGGCGTCAATCTCGTGATGTACACGCTCACCGGCAACTACAAGACCGATCAGGTCCACGTCGAACACATCCTCGAACGCTTAGGCCAATAGCCATGGCGCTCGACGTCGTCTTCGTCCCCCATCTGCCGCTGATCTGGATTCTCATCCTCTCGGTGTTGAGCGTGGCGTTGGTAGGCGCAGGCCTGCTGCTGCGCGCGCCCGGCGCCTGGTGGCGCGCCGCCGCCATGCTCGGCGCACTGCTCGTCCTCGCGAACCCCGCGATCGTCGAGGAAGAACGCAAAGGCCTGCCCGACGTCGCCGTCATCGTCGCCGACCAAACGCAAAGCCAAGCGATCGGCGACCGCTCGAAAACCGTCGACGACACGGTGACAAAGCTCCGCGAAAAACTGGAGCAGCAAAAAGACCTCGACGTCCGCGTCATCACCGTCACCGAAGACCGCCGCGCCTCGCGCGAAGGCGGCACCTCCCTCTTCGGCCCGCTCGCCGACGCCTTCGCCG
>JAEUMM010000383.1 GCA_016792645.1 Alphaproteobacteria bacterium
AGCAACAGTTTCAGGCATAGCCGAATTCTTTGAGATAGCGCGGGACGAAAAGGCTGCGTCCCTTGATGGCGGCGGTCGGAAGGCTGCCGACGACAAGACCTGCTCTGGTGAACGGGAGGACGCTTGCGCCCTTCGAAGGCCCCAGCGGGACAAGAATGGGGGGCGACGGCCAAGGGACATATGGCGGCACGGATTCCATCGTTTGGCCGTCGAGAAGCGCTTTGATCGCCTTGGCGAGCCACGGCTGTTGCCGCGTGATGGCGACGATGGTCATGTGATCGCCTGATGCAGCGACGTCGCCGAGTGCGAACAGGTTGTGTGCGTCGGTCGGCCGAAGCCAGGGATCGACAACAGCCCGACCGAGCGAATCCAACGTGACGCCGGGCAACGTACGCAGCAGGTCGTTGACGGGCTTTGAGCCCAACACGGGAAACACCAGATCGGCGGTGACGGGCTCGCCCGCCGTCAACTCGACATCTCCGGCAAATGGGGTGTCGTTGAACTTTGGCGGCGATGCGGGGGCGCCTAAGCGCAGTGTGACCCGCATCGCCCTCAACTGTGCTTCAAGTTTGCGGCCAAGGGCTCGCTGATAGGTCGGCAGCAGCGTCGGCGTGCCCGAGATCAGTATGACCTTCTTCGCCGGAAAGCCTGCAGCGATTTCGCCCGCGAGTTCCACGCCAACCGCACCGGCGCCAATGATCGCCACGGACCTGGCTGCCAGCAGCGCCCGATTATTGGCGCGGCTGGCCGCGAGAAACGACGGCACGGACTCGCCCTCGGGTTTGAAGGGTCGTGCGTAGCGAGAGCCTGTCGCGACGACGATGATGTCGCCCTCGATGCTGTCTCCGCCGGTCAATTTGACGGACGTCCCCTCGATGGCGGCGACACGCTCGCGGACCACTTGGCCGCGATTGAGCAGGCGGTCATACGGGATGACGATCTTGTGGAGCAGGTCCGGCGTCACTAGCGCGCGGATGGCGGCGACGTTGTGGACGAAGCGGTCGCGCGGCTCGACGAGCACGACCTCCGCCGCCGCGTCGAGCGCGCGGGCGAGCGCGGTTCCCGCGTAACCGCCGCCGACGATAATGACACGCTTCATGTCAGTGATTCCGCCAATGCGCGGACTGTAGCGGGCGGCAACCGAAAGTCATCTCTTTATGCGCGTTTAGGCCGTGCGCAGGTGCCAGCGGTGGTCGAGGTCGGTGACTTCGGCGAAGAAGCGCTCGCACTCCGCGCGCTTCACGGCGGAGAAGATCTTTACGAAGTCGGCGCCGAAATAGTCGACAATGAATTTCGACTCCTCGAACGCGTCGAGGGCATCGAACCAGTTGAGCGTCAGCCCTTCGACTTTCGTCGCGTAGCCGTTGCCGGTGGTCGCGGGGCCGGGATCCGACTTTGTTTTGATGCCGTGATGCATCGCGGCCAGAACGGCTGCAGCCGCGAGATACGGGTTCGCGTCGGCGCCGCAGATGCGGTGCTCCACATGGCGGCTCTTCGGCGGGCCTGCCGGAATGCGGAACGAAACCGTGCGGTTGTTCACGCCCCAGGTCGGCGCCACAGGCGCATAGGTGTTGCGGCGGAACCTGCGGTACGAGTTGGCGTTGGGCGCAAAGATCGCCATGCTGTCGTTGATCGTCGAGGCCATGCCGCCGATGGCGTGGCGCAGCAAATCGTTACCGGCGGCGGCTTCGCTTGCGAACTGGTTGTTGCCCTTGGCGTCGTTCAAGCTCAAGTGAATGTGCATGCCCGAGCCCGCGTTTGCGGTGAAGGGCTTGGCCATGAAGCAGGCGATCATGCCGTGCTTCTCGGCGACGCCTTTGACCAAGCGCTTGTACTGGATCGCTTCGTCGACGGCTTGAAGCGCGTCGGCGCGGTGGGTCAGCGTGATCTCCATTTGGCCCGGCGCGTATTCGGAGATGACGCTTTCCGCCGGCAGATTCTGTGCGTCACACGCCGCATAAAGCTCACGCAGGAAGGGGTCGAAGTCGTCGAGTTCCTGGATCGAATAGACCTGCACCTGATCGTTGTAGAGGCCGCCCGGCGCGAGCGCGGGCACGATGCGGCCATCGCGCGCGGCGGCTTTGTCGAGCAGGTAGAATTCGAGTTCGATGGCGAGGACGGGGTACAGGCCGTCTTTCTTCATGCGCTCGGAAATGTCGCTGAGGCGCAGGCGCGGGTCGGCTGCGGCGGCGGGGCCGGAGTCCGGGCGGAAGGCGAGGTAGACTTGGCCGGTCTTCTCGAGCCACGCCGTGCGTTTCAGGGTGCCCGGGATCGGGTGCGCAAAGCAGTCTTGATCGCCGATGTCCCACAGGAGGCCTGCTTCTTCGACATCTTCGCCCAGGACGGTCAGTGAAAAGATCGAGGAGGGAAATGCACGGCCTTGCTCGAAGATGGCTTTGAGTTCGTGCGGGCGCACGCCCTTGCCGCGCTGAATACCGACGGGATCGGTCAGGATGACGTGGACGAGTTCGATGTCCGGGTATTTTTTCAGGAACGTGTCGAGTTCGTTTTGTTTCGGGTCAAGCATTCAGGATCTCGTCGATCACTTCGTCCAAGGCGCTTACAAGTCGGTCGACATCGGCCGCCTGCGTCTCAGGACATATCAGGGTCATATTGTGAAAGGGTGTAATCATTACACCCCGATTAAGAAGCGCCAAATGAATGCACTTTTCGAGAGGCTCGTGGAAGGCGGCTTCGGCTTGGCGGCCCGTCCGGGGCGGAATTGCGCAGAATTGAAACTCGCAGCGCGCGCCGATCTGCGTGACCGACCACGGCAAAGACCTGGCGGCGATCATGCGCTGAAGGCCGGCGCGCAACCGTTCGGCCAAGGGGATCATGTGGGCGAACGCACCTTCGGTCATCACGGATTCCAGATTGGCGCGCATCGCGTGCATCGCGAACGCGTTGGCCGAGAGCGTGGTTCCCATGCCGGAGTGCCCGTGGCCGTCCGCAGCCGCATTCGCACGGGCCTTTTCCATCCGTTGGGCAACGTCGGCGGTTACGCCGAAGACCGCGCATGCGACGCCGCCCGCGATCGGTTTGCCTAAGACGAAGATGTCGGGTGCGAGATTGAACGCGCGCGTGTAGCCGCCGGGGCCGGTCGAGATGGTGTGTGTCTCGTCGATGATGAGCAACGTGCCGGTCTTACGCGTGAGGTCGCGCAGGGCTTCGTGGAAGCCGCCATCGGGCAGCACCATGCCGATGTTCGTCATCGCCGGTTCGGCAAGGACTGCGGCGATGTCCCGGCTTTCGAGCGCGCGTTCGAGAGCAGCGACATCGTTGAACTCGACGACGCGCGTCGTTGCGGCAACATCCAGAACAGCGCCGAGTTGACCGGGGCGCGGCACCGTCCGGCCGTCCTTCAGGCGCACCATCGTCTCTTCGACCGTGCCGTGATAGCAGCCGTCGAAGACGAGGATTTTCGAGCGGCCGGTTACCGCGCGGGCCCAGCGCAATGCATAGCGATTGGCGTCGGTCGCCGTTGCCGCGACTTGCCAATAGGGCAAGCCAAAGCGACGCTTCAACGCCTCGCCGACCCAGACGGCGTCCTCACCGGGCAGCATCGTCGTGTAGCCGCGCGACGCCTGCTCGCGAATGGCGGAGGCAACGGGCCCCGGTGCGTGTCCGAACATGGCGCCGGTGTCGCCGAGGCAGAAGTCGACGTAGTCGTGACCGTCCACGTCCTTGAAGCGGGCGCCAACCGCCTCCGAAACGAACAGCGGAAATGGCGTCGGCCAATCCGCCATCCAATGCATCGGGACACCACCGAAGAGCGATGCCTTCGCCTTCTCGGCGAGCTCTTGCGATTTCGGATTCGCGGCGGCGAAGCGCGCGCGTTCGCGTGCCATCGCTCGGGCGATGGCGTCGTCGTCGATTTTGTCGTTGGGAGCGACTATGCCGAAGCCTCCGCCGCGCGCTTTAGACCATCGGCAACAAACGCCCCGGCGCGCCAGTAGTGATAGGCCGCCCAGGCGTTGAACACCATGAACACCAGCAAGGCATAACGCACGGCGTCGTCGCCGTACGGCGCTTTAAGCGCCTCGGCCAGCGTGCCCACCAGGAGCGAGCCCAATCCCATGCCGATGATGTTAACGATGAAAAGAAAGAGGCCGGAGGCGACGGTGCGCATGCGGACCGCAACCAGGCTTTGAACCAACGCCATCGAGGGGCCGAGGTAGAATCCTCCGGTTGCCGCCGGAATGCCGATAAGAAGGAAGACCAGAGTCGAGTCGTCCACGAGATAGATTGCAATTCCGAACGGCAAGCCGATCAAGATCGCAAACGCCACGACACGTGGGATCATTTTGATGTCGCGACGGCCGAACAAGTCAGCGCAGTAACCGCCCAGGAAGATGCCTATGCCGGAACCGACGCCGAAGACCAGCGCCAGGAAGGCGCTCATGTCGGTCGGGCTCAAGCCGTGCGATTTCATGATAAAGGTGGGCCACCAGATCACACCGGTGTAGCCGACGAGTGTGGTCAGCGTGGCGCCCGCCAGCGTATGGACGAGCGCAGGTTGCGAGCGGATGAACGCAATGGTCGTGCTGAGCGGGGGCGCGTCAGCGGATGCGCTGTGCCCCTCAGATGCGCCGCGCCTTGGTTCTTTCAGCGTGAACCAAACGAGCAGCGCTATAATCAATCCCGGCAGGCCCATGACGACAAACGCCATGCGCCACCCTTCGAGAACGAAGTATTCGGTGTGCCACGACAAATGAGCGGCTGCTTGCGCGCCGCCGTAGATCCCCAGCACGAGACCCAGCGACACGCCCTGAGAGAAGATACCGAGCGCCGTTGCCCTGGCTTTGATCGAGAAGAGGTCGGCGATGATAGAGTGCGACGGGGGGCCGGAGCCGGCTTCACCGACGCCTACCCCGATCCGCGTCAGCGCGAGCTGCCAAAAATTGTTGGTCACGGCGCAAAGCGCCGTCATCAGCGACCAGATCGCGGTTGCAACAACGATGACGGCCTTGCGGTTGCCTCTATCGGCATACATCGCGATGGGGATGCCGAGCACGGCGTAGAAGATTGCGAAGACCGTGCCGCTGAGGATGCCGACTTCGATGTAGCTGAGGCCGAACTCCGCCTGTATCGCCGGCATCAGGATGCCCAGCAGAACCCGGTCGGCGTAGTTCGAGACATAGACGAGAACGAGCAGCCCTAAGACATAGATTTTGTAGTTCGTTGAAAGTTCCGACTGTTGCGCCCGGACGCCGGGAATCGCTGCGGTGTCGGCCGTCATTGCGGTTGCCCTGTTTCTTGTTCGTTTCCTCAGACCACAGATTGGCGCATGCGCGGCGGGCGCGCAAATGGCGGCGATTGTCAGCGGCGGCGGCCAAGCGTATCAACGCAACGCTTTGTGGGTCGCGAAAACAAATCGGAGAGTGCGAATGCGTGGTGGGGTGATGGCACTTGGCGTGGTTGCATTTGCGAGCGTGTCGCTGGTCGCGTGCGGCGGATCCGGCTCCGGGGGCGACAAGATCAAGCGCGGCGCGTATCTGGTCGCGGTCAGTGCCTGCGCCGATTGCCATACGCCCGGCGTCATGCTGGGCAAGCCCGAAATGGACAAACTGCTGGCCGGCGGCAACGTGGGATTCGAGGTACCGACTCTCGGCTTCTTCTTTCCACCGAACTTGACGCCCGATAACGAGACCGGGCTTGGCAAGTGGAGCGAGGCGGATATCGCGAAGGCGATCCGCCAAGGCGTGCGCCCCGATGGGCGGCAGATTGCGCCCGTCATGCCGTATGGCTGGTACGCGAAGCTGACCGAGGAAGATGCGTTGGCGATGGCCGCTTATCTGAAGAGCCTTGCGCCCATTTCGAACAAGGTGCCCGGGCCGTTCGGCTCCAGCGAAACGCCGACCGGGCCGTACCAGACGGTGGTGTTTCCCAAGCCGGCGGGAACGGCGCCGGCGCTTTCGGCGCCAGCGACTGATCCGGCTGCGCCAGACGCGCCTGCACCCGAAGCCGCGCCGAGCACACCGTGACCGCGCGGCGCAAATTTTGGGGCTGGGGACGCGAGGATCAGACCGTCAGCGACGATGAGGCGGTGTTTCTCGCGCGCGTTTTCGGTCAGCGCTTCGGCGCCAATCTTGTGCTGCGACCACCGCCAAAGGTCGGCGACTTCGACCTTCGCGCGCCGCGGCTGACGCCGCCGCCGACGCTGTCGCGCATATGCACCAGCGATCCGCACGAGCGGCTGGTCCATGCCTACGGCAAGTCGTTTCCCGACTATGTGCGCATGTTCCAGCGGCAGATCCCCTGCCCGCCCGACGCCGTCGCCTATCCCGAAAACGAGAGCGACGTGTTCGCGGTGCTTGACTGGGCGGCGCGCGCGAATGCGGCCGTCATTCCATTCGGCGCGGGATCCAGCGTCTGCGGCGGCGTGGAGTGCGATGTCGGCGACGCTTATGCGGGCGCGATCTCTCTCGACATGACGCGCATGGGCAAGGTCGAGGAGATTGACCGGACAAGCCGCGCGGCGCGCATTCAGGCGGGCGCTTTGGGGCCTGATCTGGAAGCGCAGCTGAAGCCGCACGGTCTGACCCTGCGCCACTTTCCGCAGAGTTTCGAATTCTCGACGTTGGGCGGTTGGATCGCGACGCGGTCGGGCGGGCACTATGCGACGCTCTACACGCATATCGACGATTTCGTCGAAGCGCTGCGTGTCGTCACGCCTGCGGGGTTGATGCAGACGCGGCGGCTGCCGGGATCGGGCGCGGGCCCGCAGCCCGAACGGTTGTTCGTCGGCTCGGAAGGGATTTTGGGCGTTATTACCGAGGCATGGGTGCGCTTGCAGGACGTGCCGAGATTCCGCGCGTCGGCGTCGGTGAAGTTTGCCGACTTCCTGAAAGGCGCGGAGGCTGTTCGCGCGTTGGCGCAATCGGGGCTCAACCCTTCCAATTGCCGCTTGATCGATGCGCAGGAAGCGTTGGGTACGGGGGCGGGCGATGGGTCGGCGTCGCTGCTCGTTCTAGCTTTCGAGAGCGCCGATCATGCCCAAGAGCCGAAACTGACGCGGGCACTGGAACTCGTGCGCGATCACGGCGGCGTGGTTGATGCGCCGCAAGCGAAGTCGGAAGGTCAGCATCGCGAGGGCGCGGCCGGTGCGTGGCGCAACGCCTTCCTGCGCGCTCCGTTCTATCGCGAAGTTCTGGTGCCGATGGGGGTGATCGTCGACACGTTCGAGACGGCCGTGACGTGGGATCGCTTCCCGGCGTTTCACGCCGAGGTGACGCGCCGCATGGGCGACGTTCTGAAGCGCGTGACGGGAAAGCCAGGGTCGGTCACGTGCCGCTTTACGCACGCCTATCCGGACGGACCCGCGCCTTATTACAGCTTCCAAGCCTTGGGACGGATGACGGCCTTGCTCGAGCAATGGCAGGAGATCAAGGCGGTGGCGAACGACGTGGTCGTCTCGGCCGGCGGAACGATCACGCATCATCATGCGGTGGGACGCGATCATCGGCCGGGCTATGCGCGCGAATGTCCGCCGCTGTTCGCCGAAGCTCTGCGTGCGGCGAAAGCTTCGGTCGACCCGAACGGTCTGATGAACCCCGGCGTTCTGATCGATCCGGCGGGGCGAAAGGTCGGCGTGCGCGGCGCGATGGCGGGAGTCTGACGCAATGGCAATCAGCATTAGATCGGCGTCGGCGGCGGATGTTCAGGCGATGGCGCAGCTGATGACGGACAAGCGCAAGCAGCTTGAGATGTTCGAACCGGTGATGTGGCGGCCGAGCGAAGCTGCAGCGCAATTGACACCACCGTTCTTCACGCATCAGGTCGGACAGCCCAATGTCGTCGCCCGCGTCGCCGAGAGCGGCGGGCGGCTCGCCGGCTTCATCATCGGGGTCATTCAGGACGCGCCTCCGGTGTTTTCGCCCGGCGGCAAGACCGTTTTGATCGACGACTTCGTGGTCGTCGAAGGCGCGGAGGCGGACGACGCGGCCTCGGGCTTGATCGACGCTGTGATGAGTGAAGGCCGCGCGCGCGGCGCGGTGCAGATTATTGCGGTCGCGGCTGCGCGCGACGAACGCGCGGTGCGGTGGCTTGAGACGAAGAAGCTTCACGTCGCCAGTCAGTGGTGGACGCGCACGCTTACGCATTGATGACGGCTGCTAAGCGCCGGTCAGCTTGGCCTGCAATTTCGCAAACAGGCGATTGTCGGGCGTGAAGACATAGTCCGCCTTCTGCGACGATACGGTGCCTTGAGCGCCGGTTCCACGCAGCAACGCTATCGCGGTCGAGAGGTTGGCCTCCGGGATCAGGATCGCGGCTTCGCCGGCGCCGTTGCCAACGGTCGGACGCGAGAGAATGGTGGCGCCCAACGTGCGCTCGAGCGCGGGCAACGCGGCCTCGACGCCGTGATCCATTCGAACGCGAATGATCTGCGCCGTCTTGGCTATCGCGCGCGCGGCGATGCGTTCCAGGATCGCGCGTGCGGCCTGACGCGCGGGATCCGACCACGCTGCGCGCAAACTGGCCGCCATGACCGCCTGACTTTCCAGAATCAGACCATCATCCAGGATCTTGAGTTCGTTTGCGGCCAGGGTCGTGCCCGTCGTCGTGATATCGACGATGACCTCTGCGGTGCCCGCCGCCGGCGCGCCCTCGGTTGCGCCGAGGCTTTCGACGATACGGTAGCCGGCGACGCCGTGGCGCGCGAAGAACGCGCGCGTCAGGTTGACGTATTTGGTTGCGACCCGCAGGCGACGTTGATGGCGCAGGTGAAACGCCGACGCCACGTCGTCAAGGTCGGCCATCGTCGATACGTCGATCCACGCGCGCGGCACGGCGACAACGACGTTGGCGCGGCCGAAGCCGAGTTTCTCGACCACATGCACGCGATCGTCGCCCTGCCCGCTTTCGCGCAGGAGGTCTTCGCCACTGACGCCGATGTGCACGCGGCCGGCGGCGAGTTCGTCGGCGATCTCTTGCGCTGACAAGAGCGACACGACGACGTTGTCGAAGCCCTTGAAGGCGGCAACGTAGTCGCGCGCACCGCGCGATTGGGTTACGTGCAGTCCAGCGTCTGCCAGGAAAGCAAGCGCCTGTTCCTGCAGACGGCCCTTGGAGGGAATCGCGAAGTTCAGCGCGGTCATTGCACCGCCCCTTGCGCTTGGCGCGCGGCGAGCAGGCGCTCGGCGTAGACGGCGAGGCCCACGGCGGGCGCCGGCTTCGGCGCGCCGAGTGCGGTCAGCAACGTGTCGTAGCGCCCCCCGCCCGCGATGGGCTTTTCGATGGGGCCGGCACGGAATTCGAAAACGAAGCCCGTGTAGTACTCCATGTTTCGGCCGAACTGTGCGGTGAAGGTGGCACGCGTGAGACCAAAGCCGTGGCGTTCGATCAGACCCAGACGGCGTTCGAGAGCCGCGATCGGCGCGTCGAGCGAGATCGATGCGGCGCGCGCAAGACGACGCAGAGTCTCCACGGCCTCGGTCGCCGGCACTTTGACCGCCAAGAAAGCGGAGATCAGGTCGGCCGTTGCGCGCGGCAGGCGTGCGGACGATGCGTCGGCCGCCTGCTCGAGGAAGCGCTCCGTGATTTCATCGATCGTGCGGGTGCCGATGTGCCGAATGCCGCCTAAACCCAACGCGTCGCGCAAGACCGCGCGCGCTTCATCGGCGGGAAGCGCGCCGACATGCGCGAGGAACGCGTTACCGGACGACGCTTCGCCCGTCAGGCGCTTCAGCAGATCGCCCATGTAGGCGGGGCGCCAAACGTGACGGCGAAGGCGCTCTGCCCATTGCGGCGACAGGCCAAGCGCGTCGAGGAGCCCGGCGAAAATATTCAGATCGCCGACGGTGACTTCGACGTTCTTGAGGCCGGTTCGGGCCAGCGCGTTGTCGGTCAGGATGAGAGCTTCCGCGTCCGCCGCGGCGGCGTTTGCGGCGTTGATGTTCTCGACACCCGCGTGGAAGCTTTGGCCGGGACGATCCGGTGATTCCGGGTTGTGGCGGAAGACGGGGCCTGCGTAGCAGAGCTTGGCCGCGCGATCGGCCGCCGGCGTGCGCGCGAGGTAGGCTTGGCAGGTCGGGATCGTCAAGTCGGGGCGCAGGCAGAGTTCAGTGCCGTCGGGGCCGGTGAACACGTATGTGCGGCGGCGAAGATCTTCGCCCATGCGATCGAGGAAGGCGTCGGCGGGTTGGACGATGGCAGGTTCGATGCGTTCGGCGTCGTAGCTCTCGAAAACACCGAGCAGCGCCGTTGTCTGCGCCTCGAGCGCGGCGAGCGTTCGTGCGTCGTATGGCGCGACAGCGATCATGCGCGCGTCTTTTGCGCGGCAAGGATCTTCTTCACCTCGGCCACGAGATCGGCGCGGGCGACCGTGACTTGCGCGTCGCCGCCTTTGGCCCAGGCGTCACGGTCCTTGATGTCCTTCGCACGTTCGGCGCCGAGTTCGAGGTCTTTCAGCGTGACGACGCCTTTCGCGCGCTCGTCGCTGCCTTCGATGACGGCGACGGGGCTTTGGCGTTTGTCGGCGTATTTGAGCTGCGCTTTCATGCCCGAGGTGCCGGCATAGACTTCGGCGCGGAGGCCGGCTTGCCGCAGTTCTTTGGCCATCGCCATGTACGACGACGTGGCGTCCTTATCCATCACCAGCACGACGACGGGACCGGCGGCCGTCGCCTGGCCGCCGCGCGACGCGAGTGCAGCCAGCAGGCGGCTGACGCCGATCGAAATGCCGGTCGCGGGAACCTGAACGCCTTTGAAGCGGGTGACGAGATCATCGTAACGGCCGCCGCCTGCGACGGAACCAAAGCGCACGAGTTGTCCGTCTTCGTTTCGGACTTGGAACGTCAGTTCGGCTTCGATGACGGGGCCGGTGTAGTAAGCGAGGCCGCGAACAACCGAAGGATCGAAACGCACGCGTGCGTCGTCGTAACCCGCGCCGGTCAGCGCAGCGTCGATTTGGCGAAGTTCAGCGACGCCGGCGCGACCATCGACACTCTCTTCAACGATGCGGTCGAGTTCGTTGCAGAAGGATTTGCGATCGCTCGCGCCTGCTTGTGTAAAGGCGATGACGCGGGCGACCGCGTTGGTCGACAGGTTTGCGCCCTTGGTGAAGTCGCCCGACTCGTCCTTGCGGCCGGCGCCGAGAAGATCGCCGACAGCATCGACTCCGAGGCGATCGAGCTTGTCGATCGCACGCAGCACGCCGAGACGTTGGCGTTCGGCGTCGGGACTTTGTCCGACAATTCCGACCGCTTCGAGGAGCCCGTTCAGGATCTTTCGGTTGTTCACCTTCACAACGCTGTCGCCGCCGAGGCCCAGCCGATCCATCACATCGCAGAGCATCATGCAGAGCTCGGCGTCAGCGAGCATCGAGGCTGTGCCGACCGTGTCTGCATCGAACTGCGTGAATTCGCGGTATCGGCCGGGGCCGGGTTTTTCGTTGCGGAAGACTTGGCCGACTTGGTAGCGGCGGAAAGGCTTGGGCAGGGAATCGTAATTCTCGGCGACAAAACGAGCGAGCGGCGCCGTCAGGTCGTAGCGCAGCGAGAGCCATTGTTCGTCGTCGTCGCGGAAGGCGAAGACGCCTTCGTTCGGGCGGTCCTGATCGGGCAAGAACTTGCCCAACGCGTCGGCAAGTTCGATCGCCGGCGTTTCCAGCGGGTCGAAGCCGTAGGACTCGTAGACGGCGCGGATCGTGTCGAGCATCCGCCGTTCGGCGAGGAGCTCTGCTCCCAACCGGTCGCGAAATCCGCGCGGCTTTTCAGCCGTCGGCCGTTTGCTGTCACCATCTGCCATCTTCGTGATCCGATACGCGGCCCAAAAACACGGGCGCCGCCCCACACAAGTGGAGCGGCGCGTTGGTATCCTAGACGTGTGGCGCCAGCAAGGCGCGAAGTATTAATGCGCGTCTTTAGGGTTTCGTCGGCGGGACCTCGGGCGCTGCGGGTGTGGCGGGGGCCGCCGGCGCAGCCGCCGCGGCTGCCTGTTCCGCCGCGTAGGCCGCGTTCGCCATTTGCAAAACGTAGGCGCGGATCGCCGTCACGTCCTCTTCCTTGATCTGGTCGGCGAAGGAAGCCATGCCGGTGTCCTTGCGTTCGCCGTCGAGGACAATTTCCTTATAGCGGGCGAACACCTCCGGTGCGGAGTAACGCAGGTCGGGCACGACGCCGCTGCCCATCGCGAAGAAGCCGTGGCACACGGAGCAATAGCGATGGTAGGTGCCTTCACCCTTCGCGACGAGCGCCGCGGTGAGTTTTTCTTCCGGCGGCTTGACCATCGGCGAGCGCGGGTTCTCCGTCGCTTCGATGGTCTTCTGGCCGCCGAGCTTGAAGGCGAAGATCTTGCCGGCGTTGCCGTATTTGAGGATCGCATTCGCGGGTTCCGGCCCGAGCGTCAGACCGACGCCGCCCCATCCGGCCAACACCGTGACGTATTGCTCGCCGTCGACGGTGTAGGTCACGGGCGGTGCGATGATGCCGGTCTTGGCGTCGATCTTCCAAATCTCTTCGCCCGTGTCGGCTTTCCAGGCCCGGAACAAACCGTCGCCCGTGCCTTGGAAGACGAGATTGCCGGCCGTGGTCAGCAGGCCGCCGTTCCAGAATGTTGCGTGCTTGGCGCGCCAGACTTCTTTCTGATTGATCGGATCCCACGCGACCAAAGAGCCCTCGGCCGTCGGTAGCGGTTGACCGGCCGCCAGCGCCTTCATCGTCAGCGACGAGATACCGCCAAGATCAAGGCCCGTGTTCCACACGCCTAGTTTCACCTCGCGCTTCTTGTCCGCGAAGAACATTTGCGGCGTCAGCTGAACCGGGATGTAGACGAGCTTGGTCTGCGGATTGAAGGCCATCGGTTGCCAGTTGTGGCCGCCGTGGGGCGAGGGCTGCACCATCTTCGGCGCGTCGCGATAGTTCGACGACGGATCTTCGATCGGCCGCCCGTTTTCGTCGAGCCCCTTGGCCCAGGTCACGGGGACGTAGTTCTTCCCCGAGATGAACTTTCCGGTTTCGCGATCGAGGACATAGAAGAAGCCGTTCTTCGGCGCATGCATCAGTGCCTTGCGAACCTGACCGTCGATTTCAAGGTCTGCCAGGATGATGTGCTGCGTCGCGGTGAAGTCCCAGGTGTCGCCCGGCGTTTCCTGGAAATACCAGGCCATCGTGCCGTCGTCGGGTTTGATCGCGACGATCGAAGACAGATAAAGGTTGTCACCGCCGCCGGGCGAACGGAGGTAGCGGCTCCATGGGCTGCCGTTGCCGGTACCGATGTAGAGAAGGTCGAGGTCTGGATCGTAGGCCATCGAGTCCCAGACCGTGCCGCCGCCACCGACTTCCCAATACTTCCAGCCTTGCGCATCGGCCTTCCACGTGGACATCGCGGCCTTGAGGTGTTCGCCTTCGACGGGCGCACGCGGGTCGCCGGGAACGGTATAGAACCGCCAGAGTTGCTTGCCGGTCGCGGCGTCGTACGCGGTGATATAGCCGCGCACGCCAAGTTCGGCGCCGCCGTTGCCGATAATCACCTTGTCTTTGATGACGCGCGGCGCGCCGGTGATCGTGTAGGGCTTGTTGCGGTCGACGGTGCTGATGTCCCAAACGGGCTTGCCGGTCTTTGCGTCCAGCGAGACGAGGCGGCCGTCAAGCGTGCCGACATAGACGCGCCCCTTCCACACCGCGACGCCGCGGTTGACGACATCGCAGCACGGTTTGCGTGCGGTCTCACCGGGCACTTCCGGATCGTAGGTCCAAAGTTCGTCGCCGGTTTTGGCATCGAGCGCATAGACCTTGCTCCAGGACCCGGTCGCGAACATCACGCCGTCGACGACGATGGGTGAGGCTTCGAGCCCGCGGATCGTACCTGTCTGGTACGTCCACGCGAGACCCAGATCCTTCACGTTCTCGGCGTTGATTTTGTTCAAGGGCGAAAAGCGCTGTTCGCCGTAGGTGCGGCCGTGGGCGAGCCAGTTTTCAGGTTCGCCGTCGGCGCCCGTGACGCGTGCGGCGTCAATGGCGGAGGCTGCGGCGAGACGTTTCTGGCGCGCCTGCGAGCCGGTGACGTCGACGGGCTCTGTGCCTTCGACGACGTTGGTGACCGTCGTCGGCGGTCCGCCGAAGCGCGATCCCAACACCGGGATCAGCATGACGAGCGCTACTGCTGCCGCGACCAATAGAAGACGCGTGTTCTCGGTGCCCATGAAGTTCGTTCCGCCCTTGTCGAATATCTTCGACGGCTTTTAGGCCGCCTTGTTCGCGGCACCGTAGCTTTGCCGTGCGGTAGCCGCAACCGGTGCGGCGAGGGATTCACAGGGAGACGGCGAAGCCGTTACGTCCGCTGCTGTCGCGAACGGCTCTCACGTCGCCGCCGTGACGACGCGCGATCTGACGCACGAGCGCGAGGCCGAGGCCGGCGCCGGGACGCGCGTCACCCGCGACGCTGGTGCGATAGAAGGGTTCGAAGACGCGCTCGCGATCGGCGTCGGCGACGCCCGGTCCGTGGTCGAGGACGCGAAGGGCGGCGCCCGCCGCCGTCGGTTGGACTTCGATCTCGATGGGCGGCGTGCCATGACGTTCGGCGTTTTCGATCAGGTTGCGGATGAGACGGCGCAGCAAGCGCGCGTCACCTTTGACGACGACGGGCGTGCCGGACGCGCTTGCATGCTCGAAGCGCGCCGCTTCTTCGGCGGCCAGCGCCAAGAGATCGACGTCTTCGACGTTCTCCAGACCGCTTAGTGCATCGAGGCGGCTTGAGAGCAAGATTTCGTCGATGAGTTGATCGAGTTCGGCGATGTCGCGCTCGAGGTCGGCCTTGCGGTCGGGATCGGCTTTGTCCTTCAGGAATTCGACGCCGAGGCGCAGGCGCGTGAGCGGCGTGCGCAGCTCGTGCGAGGCGTTGGCGAGCAGAAGCTTGTGCGCGCCGACGAGTTCTTCGATGCGGGCGGCGGCGCGATTGAAGCTTTCGGCGACGCGTGCGACTTCGTCTTTGCCTTCGACTTTCACACGTGAGGTCAGATCGCCTGCGCCTAAAGACTCGACGCCCTGCTGAAGGCGCTCGAGGCGGCGGGTCAGGCCGCGGACGACCGGGTAGGAGGCGATCGCAAGCAGCAGCGCGATGAGAGCCAAGTGTCCGAAGAACCCCACACCGCCGCGATGGTTTTCGATCGGCAGGCGCACCACGATAGTGCGCGCATCGGGCAGGCGGAACGACCATACCGGACCCCGCGCGCGGCCGAGGCCGTACTCGGCGCCATCGATGTCGTCGAGCGCCGGCAGGGGGCGGCCTGCTGAGCCGAGCAACGTTCCTTTTGTGTCGTAGAGGGCGAGGTCGGCCTTCAGAAGGCCCGCTAGACGCTCGATGGCCTTTTGTTGTTCGGGCGGCGGTGCGCCGGGGTCGGCGAGGGCCGCCATCGCGACGCCGCTTGCCATTTCGAAGGCGCTGCGCGCGGTCTCCATCTCGGGACCGTTGCGCCAGACGATGGCCGATACAACGACGACGAGGAGAAGCGAGCCGATGATCGTCAGGTAGACTTTGACGAACACGCGGTTGAAGACGGCGCTCATTCTTGCGCTTTCGCGAAGACGTAGCCTGCGCCGCGGACGGTGATGACGCGGCGCGGCTTTTTCGGGTTGTCTTCGATGGCGGCGCGGATGCGCGAGATGTGGACGTCGATGGAGCGGTCGAAGGCTTCGATCGATTCGCCTTTGACGAGATCGAACAATGTGTCGCGCGACAGTACGCGCCCTGCCCGTTCGGCCATCGCCAG